>DATLUU010000748.1:0-33226 GCA_035577885.1 Verrucomicrobiia bacterium | reverse complement strand
GCCTGGCCGGAGGGCGTATCCCTGCCCCGCGCGATCACCATGAACCTCGCCTGCACCACCCTCGGCCTGCCGGCGGTGACGAGCGATCTCGCCGCCCTCGACCGGCGCGCCGTGACCCTGCTCGCACGACACGCACCCGGCTACCAGGAGATCATCGCCTCCGAGATGCCGCATTTCGTCCGCGAGTCGGTGGCGCTCGTGTTCGGCCGGCGCTTCGCCGACTCGCTGTCCCGCCGGTGCATGCGCGCCGCGGCCGCGCTCGGGGTGGACGGGAGCATGCGCCGGGACCTGCTGGCGCCGACGTGTCGCTTCGCCATGCTCTATCTGAGGTACCTGGCCGACGACTCCGACAGCTGGGACGAGACCAAGGAGCACGAGAGCCTGACCACGCGCGAGGGAGAGCTGCTCCGGCACACGGGGAACGCGGCTTTCGCGCCGGTGTGCGCGGAGCGCCCCGGCGAGCGCTGGGGCGTGCTGCAGACGCTCGTCGACACGGAGTGCGCATCGCGCCTGCTGCTCACGCGCGAGCTGAGCATCGACGAGAAGCGCGAGTTCATCGACCTGATGATCGAAGGCTGGCTTCGCACCCTCGAGAACCCGCTGGCGCGGGAGCTGCGGCACGAGTGGACCAGCCTGCGCGCCCTCGGCCGTGAGGAGCTCGCGCTGCGGGCGATCCAGGAGCTGGTCGCCCTCGAGGAGCTGCGGGGCAGTCGCGGGGCCTGAGGGTCCGCCGCGCCACGCCCTGGGCACATGGGCTTCCTGACGCGAAGCCGGAGGAGATGATGGGCACGGGACCGAGAGCGCTCTACACCTGCGCGTTCGCGCTGCTGTCGATCGGATGCGCCACCGCCGCCAGTGACACCCACGCGCCAGCCGCGGGCGGTGACCTGTTCGGCACGAACATCGTCACGCTGGCGATCACGATCTCGCCGGCCGAGCTGGACACCCTGCGGCACAACCCGGATTCGCACAGCTACGTCCCGGCCACGGTGAGCTCCGGAGGGGAGACGCTCACGAACGTCGGCCTCCATTGCCGGGGCAATCCGGCGAGCGAGCTCGCCACGGGCAAGCCCGACCTGATCGTGACCTTCGACAAGTTCGTCCACAAGCAGCGCTTCCGCGGCCAGCGACGGCTGGTCCTGCAGGCGGGCCGCGACGATCCCAGCTACGTCGCCGCTCCGATCGTCCACGAGATGTTCGCGCAGGCGGGGATCCCCGCACCCCGGTGCGGGTTCGCGAAGGTCCGCTTCAACGGCCGCGACCTGGGCCTCTACGTCCTCATCGAAGGCGTGGAGAAGGAGTTCATCCAGCGGCACTTCTCCAGCGACGACGGGAACCTCTACGACGAAGGCGATCCGCCGGACGTGACGGGTCGTCTGGAGAAGGCGCGTGGCAGCGACCGCAAGAGCCAGACCGACGTCGACTCGCTCGCCGCCGCAGCACTCCTGACCGATCCGGGCGAGCGCTGGAAGCAGCTCCAGCAGCAGCTCGACGTGGACCGCTTCCTCACGTTCACCGCGCTGGAGGTGTTGTGGTGGCTGAGCGACAGCTACTCGCTCGACGCCAAGAAGTTCCGGCTCTACCACGATCCGGAGAGCGGGCGCTTCGTGTTCTTCCCCAAGAACATCGAAGAGGTGTTGCGGAGGACGGACGGGCCGGCGGTTCCCCACTGCAAGGGCGTGGTCGCCAACGCCGTGCTGACGACGCCGGAAGGCAATGCGCGCTACCGCAAGACGCTCGCGCGACTGCTCGACTCGACGTTCGAGCCGGGCAAGATCCAGGCGCGCGCCCGGCAGCTGGCGGCCGCGATCCGGCCCGCGGTGGTGGGCCAGGACGCGGCGGCGGAACAGGCGTTCGACGATGCGGTGACGAAGTTCTGCGATGCCGTCTCCCACCGCGCCGACTTCGTCGCCAACGAGTTGAAGGCGGTGTCGACGAAGTAGCCGCCCCGCCCCCTCAGTCGGGGAAGAAGATCGCCTGGATGCCCTGCGGCGAGCCGAGCATGAGCGGCCCGCTGTGGCCGACGCCCTGCACCACGGTCAGCTTCACGTGGTTCGCGGGGTAGAAGTGATCCATGAACGCCTTGAAGTTCTGCGCGCGCTCGAATCGCGTCGCGCCCTGCCACATCCCGGCACAGTCCTTGTCGAACCCCTCGCCCGTGAGCTCGTCCTCGGTGCCCGCCAGCACCTCGACGTTGCGCCGCGGAAAGTGTGTGCGTGCGAACTCGGCGCCGCGCGCCGCCACGTACCCCTGGAGGCCATCGAGGCCGTACTTCCATTCGTTGGTGCGGTCGCCCACGGGGCAATCCGGCTCGGGCACGATCCACGGCTGCGCGCCCTTGCCGCGCCGGTACTCGTTCAGATAGACATAGGATGAGGGATTGGCGACGACGAACTTCACCTGCGCCGCGTGGGGCCCGGGTCTGAGATCGACGTCCGTGAACGCCGCGTAGCGCTGCGTGAACTGCCCGCCCGCGGAGTGGCCGGCGATGACGACCCATTTGAGGTTGGGAAACGTGCCGTTGCGCAGGCGCGCGATCAACGTGTCCACCACCGCGTAGGAGCTGAGCCCATCGGACTCGCCCCCCTCCCGCCAGTTGCCCTTCCACCAGTGCTCGTCGCCGGCCGCATCGTCACGCTCCTGGAAGTGGGGTGCGAGGACGATGGTCCGCCGCCGCCAGTTCCTCTCCAGATCCGGATTCGCCACCAGCGCGACGAGGAGCGGTGCGTAGTACTCCTCGGGCACGCGGTAGCCGCCATGGATGATGATGACCGCACGCGTGATCGCCGGATCGGCGACGGTGAGCGCGCGGTTGCACAGGTAGGGCACCTTCTTGCGTCCGATGAGCAGCGAGTGACACTCGCCCGCTTGGGACAAGGCGTCACGGGGCGCGGTCGCGAGGAAGGCTGTGGCAAGCAAGGCGCGAGCACCGGGCCGATCCGCGCTCGCTGCCCTCGCATGCGTCGCCCCCGGGCTTCGCGCCGGACCGGCCCCACGGGGTCACGCGGCCGGGATCGACCGCCGGCGCTCCGCGAGCGAGCGCAGCACGGCCGACATCTTGCCGGCGAGGATGTCCTGGAGCGAGAAGCAGGGCACGTTGCAGCAGGCCTCGGCCTCGGCGACGTCGAGCCGGCTGTTGGCGACGTGGCCCGCGGTCGCGAGCACGTTGTAGCCGAGGCCGGTCAGCCGGCGAACGCCCGCCTCGCACGAGAGCGCGTCGCGCCCGGAGAACAGGACGCCGTCGATCGAGTCGCGGAAGGTCGGATCCGCGAGCAGCATCGCCGTCTCACGCTGCACGATGCCATCGGCGATCTCCAGGATCACGAAGTCCGGCTCGTGCGCCGCGAGCGCGGCGCGGATCCTGCCCGCGATCGACAGCAGCTCGGCGAGCGCGAGGTTGGTGGTGGAGGGCCAGCCGGCGTGCGTGACGTCGAACATGGCCACGGCCCCGGCGTCGCGCAGGAGATTCGCATCCTTGACGGACGCCATGCCCGTGATCTTGCCCGCCGCGACCACGTGCCCAGCGTTCGCGAGGCTGCGGATGATGTGCGCCGCCGTGGTCGACTTCCCACTGCCGGGGCCGGCACCGAGCGCCAGCAGCGTCGTCGCCCCGCGGCTCTCGAACACCTCCACCGGCAGCGCCTGGAATCGCCTCATGTGCAGCGGCCGGCCCTCGTCGTCCCCCAGTCGGCCCAGGAACTCGATCGCGGTGGGCGTGAGACTCTCGCTCGCGCTCGCGACCTGGCCCACGACGCCGCCGACCGCGACGAGGTGGCCGGCACCGCCCGCGACCACCGCGGCGCCGCTGTACTGTCGCGTGGCATGGCGGTCGCCGAGCACGCCGACGAACACGTCGCCGACGAACAGCGTCTGCCTCCGTCCGCTCGACGCTTCGAGCTCTCCCGGCCGGCCCATCCGGGTCACGCGCGCGAGCACCAGCGCTCCGGCATCCCGGCCGTCCTCGATGGGCAGGATCCGCTGCACGCAGCGCCGGTCCACGAGGTGGGTGACGTAAGGCCACTTCACGCGCGTCTTTTCGAAGAACTCCATGGGGCCCCCGAGGATGCTGGTGATGGGTCGTGTTGCGGTCGTCGGCGGCCTCACGCTCCAACCCATGCTACGACGATGTCCGGCACGCGCAACGTTTCTGTTCACGAACGTCGGCAATTCACAGTCGACTTCCGACATGTGTGTTGGCTCCCAACACCTGTGTTGGCTCCGACAGATCGCCGCGCGGTGTCACCGCAAGACTGGTCAGGTACCTACGCGCTCGCGCTTAGGGTGCTTGCCCGATACAGCGCCGCGCGCGGAGCGTCTACGCTGTCGCAGTGTCACTCCCCACGCCCTCATCATCGGCGATCGGCGCGTCGGCATGGCTGGCGCTGGAGAAGGGACAGCAGAACCATGAAGAGAGACATTCGAGCTGAACAGAGGCCGATCCGGCCCGTGCTCTCGGGCACCCTGGGCGCCGCACTCGCGCTGGTCTTCATGGCCGGCGCCTCGGCGGAAGCGGCGGTTCGGCAGACGATGCTGATCAACGGCAAGCAGGTGCCCTACTACTCCAATTGCCCGCTGTCGGCGCGAAACACCGCCATCAGCCGCGCCGTCATCGTCATCCACGGGAGTGGCCGCAAGGTGGAGGACTATTTCAGTTCGATCGTGGACAACATCCCCTCCAGCCCCGGTCGCGACTGGCGGGGGAAGACGATCGTCGTGGCGCCGTACTTCCAGGAGAAGGGCGACGCCTTGAACAGGAAGACGGAAGCCTGGTGGAAGGACGATTGGGTCACGGGCGGCTCCTCGGGCGGCGTCAGCTCCTACGAGGTCGTGGACACGATGGTCGCCCGCCTGCGCAGCGGAACGTTTCCGAACCTCCGCTGGGTGGTGATCACCGGTCACTCGGCGGGTGGCCAGTTCGTCCAGCGCTACGCGGCGTTCACCGACATCGACGAGCTGCCGGAGCCGAACACGGCGCTGGTCAAGTTCGTGCCCTCGAATCCTTCGTCGTATCTCTACCTGAACGAATACCGCTACAACGATGGCTTGAGTGACTGGGTGATCCCGCACGGAAAGAAGACCAAGGGCTACGACGACTTCAAGTACGGGCTGGAGGACCTCGACGACTACGCCGAGGCGCGCGGCGCCGACTGGGCCCGCACCCACCTGCCCAAGCGGCGGATCGAGCTGCTGGCGGGCACGGCCGACGTGGTGGCGGACGAGAGCTTCGATGACTCGAAGGAAGCGATGCTGCAGGGGCAGTCCCGCTACCAGCGCGCCCAATTCTTCAATGCGTTCATGGACCGCTTCTTCTCGCCCAACCACTTCACGGTCACGCCGGTGCCGGGAGTCGGTCACGATCACCGACTGATCTACGCCTCGGCGCAGGCCAAGAACGCGATCTACTTCCCGGACTGAGCACGAGACCCCGAGGGTGGCCGCCGGCGTCCGTGCCCGGGTCGCATCCGGCTTGCCGCGAGCCACAGCATGAAGATGGCGCCCGAGACGCCGAGCGTGATCACGGCGTGATCGGCATACGCTTCAGCGGCCGCGGCGCCGTTCAGCACCGGCGCCACGACGGTGACCGCGACGTACGTGAGCCACGGCACGAACACGAGCGGGAGGGTCGAACGTGGCCTAGACGGCATGCCGCACCCCCGTGACCCGCGCGGCGGCGCTGAACAGCACGAGCAGGAACAGGAAGTAGACGGTCACGCCCTCGGCGCAGTGGAGCCGCGAAGGGGTCAGGGGCCCGAGTGCGGCCCCGGCCTCGTGCAACCGGATCGCGACCGCGATGCGCGCGGCGTTGGCGAGCACGGTCGCCAGGTACGCCGCCGCCGCGCTCCCGAGCACGAGCGCCACGCGCTCACCGGCGCGCCCGCACGCGGGCGCCAACCCGAGGCACAGGCTCACGAACGCCACGATCAGGAAGTTGACACCCGCGCACGCGGGCGAGACGAGAAACAGCTGGTCACGGCTCAGGTAGCCGTGGTGCGGTTCCAGCTCGAACGCGACGCCGGTGGTCCACGACACGAGCCGCACCGTGGGTCCGAGGATCCAGCCGAGCGAATCGAAGCCCGCTTTGCTATAGAAGGCCTTCAGCGCCCACGCCGTGCCGAGCGCCGCGCCGGCGACCGCGGCGTCGCCGGCCGGCACCTCGAAGCGAAGGGGGCGCACTCAGTCCTCCGCGCGCGCCGGCACGCGCCGACGGACGTAGAGCACGGTGGCCCCCGAGACCAGCACCAGCGCCACCAGCCACGCGAGCCCGGGCTCCGCGCCCACGGCGACGCCGCCCACCGCCGCGTCGCTCACGCCGCGCGGCAGCGGCTGCGGGTGGGTGACGTCCTCGGCGACGCCCGACGCGTTGCGCACGGCCTCGTGCACGGCGACGAACGACGTGTAGCGCGTGAGCAGATCATAGGCGAGCCCCAGCGACGTGATCTGCCGCTTCTCGTCGTCGCTCTCGCCCTGCCCGCTCCAGTCCGAGAGCTCGCCCACGCGCGTGCGCGCCCACAGCTCGCGGAGCGCGCGGTTCGCGGGATCGGGCTGCCAGCGCGAGACGTCGGCGGTACGCACCCAGCGACCGGCGCCGGTCTCCCCCGCGACCTTCACCTCGCCCCGGAGCGGGCCACGCCACTTGCCCTGGATCAGGATCGGGCGGTCGGCCATCACGTCCGGGATCGCGGCGGGCTCGACGTCGTACGCATCGAACCCGGTGAACGTCGGGTGCACGTGGGTCAGGAGCGGGTACTGGATGTAGGCGCGGAAGCGCTCCGCCGTGGCGGCGGCCTCGCGCGCGTCGGTGACCACGAACGGCTCACCCATGCCGGCCCGCGCGATGCCTTCGATCAGGTAGCGGTTGACCGAGGTGCCGATGCCGAACGCGAACACGTTCGTGCGCCCGAGGTGACCGCGGATCCAGCCGAACACGTCCTTCTCGGCGCCGATATAGCCGTCGGTCACGACCACGATGCTCCGCGAGCCGCCGGGCTCGGACACGGGCAGGTCGGTCGCGCGCTCCACCGCGGCGAGCAGCTCGGTGCCGCCGCCGGCATGGAGCGCATCGAGGAACGCGCTCGCCGCGGCGACGTTCTCAGCGGTCGCCGGCTGCGAGCTGGGCGACCACAGCGCCGAGGTGCCCGCGAACGTGAGCACGTTGAACGTGTCCGTGGGCCGCAGGTGCCCGACCAGGTCGCGAAGCAGCGCCTTCGCGGTCTCGAGCGGGTAGCCGTCCATCGAGCCGGAGACGTCGACCACGAACACGTACTCGCGCGGCGGCACGCGTTCGAGCTGCACGCGCTTCGGCGGCTGGAGCATGAGCAGGAAGAAGTTCTCGTCCTGCCCCCGATAGAGCATCAGCCCGGCCTGCACGCGGTCTCCCTGCAGCCGGTAGCGGAGGACGAAGTCGCGGTCGGCGCCCTGGCGCTCGGCGGGGTCGAGCGCGAACGTGGCGGTCGCCGGGTCGCTCCACTGCACGCGGATCGGGTGCGACGGGCTCTCGAAGCCGGAGATGGGCATGCCCGCGGCGATCCGGCCGCTGAGCTCGAGCGTATGCACCGGGGCCTGCCCCTGGTGTTGGTACGGCGACGCGATCCAGCGGTCGCTCTCCGCGGCGCCGGCCGCGGGGATGCTGGAGTAGCGCGGGCCGACGACCGTGGGGTACACGAACTCGTAGACGCCAGCCGTGGGCACGAGCAGCTCGGAGTACACCAGCTCGACCTCGATCCGCTGCCCCGGCATCAGGTTCGCCACCTCCATCGTGAACACGTTCGGCCGCTGCTGCTCGAGCAGCGCCGCGTTCTTGCCCTGGTGCTTGGCGGTCTCGAACTCGATCCGGGCCCTCTGGCGCTCACGGATCCTCGCCACCACGCGCTCCTCGCCCACCGTCATCGTGAGCCCGTGCACGGCGGCGCGCGTCGAGGCCGGGAACACGTAGCGGGCGTGGATCGGGCGGGTGCCGTCGTTCTTGTAGCTCTGCTTCACGGTCACGTGCGCGACGACGCCGGCGATGTCGACCTTGACGCTCGTCGCCAGGAGCGGCAGGCGGTCGAGCCCGGAGTCGCCGCCCTCGACGAAGAAGTAGGGGGAGAGCGTGCGGTCCGCGGCGGGCTCGGGCGACTCCGCGGCGCGGGCGACTGCGGTCAGCAACAGCACTGCGAGCAGCAGGGATCGGGCGACGGCTCGTGACGGCGACATGGGTCCACTCCTTTAGAAGGGTCTGGAGTGGGCCTGCGCAAGCCGGGTGCCGTGGTCCTTGGCGGCGGGGCCATTGCGCCGCTTGGGGTTGGCGGTCCCGGGAGCGGCGCCGGGCGCGTGGGCGTGGGCCCGCGTACACGCCGGGCGTGTCCGGCCTTACACGGGCGCGGCGCGCCGCTTCAGCGGAGCTTGATGACGCTCGTGCGCCGGCTCGCGCCCGGCGCCTGGACGAGGACGAAGTAGAGGCCCGGCGGGATCGTGCGGCCGTCCTCCCCCCTTCCATCCCACTCCACCGCATGGGCGCCGGCGGCGAGCCAGTCGCCGTCCGCGAGCGTGCGCACGCAGCGTCCCGCCGGGTCGTGGACGGTGACGTGCACCGGACCGTCCTCGCGCAGCGCGAACTCGAGGCGCGTGGCGCCACGGAACGGGTTCGGGGCGAGCGGAGCGAGGGCGAGGCCGGGAGCACCGGCGTCGAGCGTGCTGCCGCCCGCGCCCGCGCGCACGATCAGCGTGGTGTCGGCACACGCGATCCCGCCGTAGAGCGAGATGTCGGCCTCGATCCGCGGGAAGTTGGCACCACCGGCGACCAAGCCGCTGTCGAAATGACGGACCGGACCGCCACCGACCACGAGATCGAGCGAGAGCTGCTGCTGTGCTACGCCCGAGCCGCCGACGCGATAGCTGCCCGCACCGGTGATGGTCACGACACCCACCAGGAACTGCACCACCCAATGCACCCCGACCACGTCATAGTTCGCGAACGGCGGTGTCGAGGGTCGCCGGATGAGCGCGAACGTGCCCGTCATCGGGTTCTGCACGGGGCCGCAGGCGCACGGCGGCTCGAAGCAGCCGGTCCGGAACTCGCTCCCCGGCGACAACGAGTAGCCGATGGCCTGGGCGCCTGCGGGCTCGGCCCGGACCGCGATCAGGGCCCAGGCAAACGCGAGGCGCGCCGCGGCGGCGGTCGTCCGGGGGATCATGCGTCGACTCCAGCACTGGGTTCCGCCGAAAGCTGCGAATCGAGTTTCCCTGCCCCGGCGCACGCCCATGGTACACACGCGAACTGGCCCGCGGTACGAGAAACGCGCGGGCTCGCCGCGCTCACTCGTAGCGCAGTGCGTCGATCGGGTCCAGCTCGGCCGCCTTCCGCGCCGGGTAGATGCCGAACACGATGCCCACGGCCGCCGAGATGGTGAACGCCACCAGCACACCCGCCAGCGAGATCACGGTCTCCCAGCCCGCGAACAGGTTGATCGCCTTCGCCATGATCACGCCGAGCACGATGCCCATCAGCCCACCGGCCACGCTCACGAGCACGGTCTCGTTGAGGAACTGGCTCAGCACGTCGCGGCGGGTGGCGCCCACGGCGCGGCGGATGCCGATCTCCCGGGTGCGCTCGGTGACGCTCGCGAGCATGATGTTCATGATGCCGATGCCGCCCACGAGCAGCGAGATCGCGGCGATCGAGCCCATGATGATGTTGAACAGCCGCTGCGTGCGCTGGCTCTGCGCCAGCAGCTCGGCGGGGATCACGATCTCGTAGTCCTTCGCGTTGTGGTGCGTGCGCGACAGCGTCCGCTTGAGCACGTCGGCGATCGGCATCACCTCGTTCTCGCTCGACACCCTCACCGCGATCTCGTCCACCATGTCCGGCCGGTCGGCGTCGGTGAAGCGCGCGAGCGCGGTGGCGATCGGGATGTAGATGTCCTTGTTGATGTCGCGAACGGCGATCACGTTCGTGCCGCCCTTGCGCACCTTCTTCTGCTCCATCACGCCCACGACCGTGAACCAGTCGTCGCCGATGCGGATGCGCCGGTTGATGGCGTTGCCCTGGCCGAACAGCTCGTTCTCCACGTCCTGGCCGATGACGCAGACACGCTTGGCGAGGTGCTCGTCGAGCGCGGCGAGGAAGCGGCCCTCGGCAGGCTTGAAGTTGGTGACCTGGGCGTAGTCCACGCCGGTGCCGATGACGCGGCCGCTCGATTGCCGCGCCCCGCGCGCGACCTCCTCGTCGAGGAAGCGGAGCGGACACACCCCGGTCAGGTGCGGCAGGTTGGTGCGGATGATCTCGCCGTCGCGGTGCGTGAGGCCGTCCGACTGCATCCGGTCGGCCTCCTCCGCCTGCTGCGGCGTGAGGTCGAGGCGGCGGATGCGGATGTTGTTCGTCCCCAGGAGCTTGATCTGCTCCACCGCGGCCCGCTTCGCGCCCTCGCCGATCGAGAGCATCGACACCACCGCGGTGACGCCGAAGATCACGCCCAGCGTGGTGAGCAGCGAGCGCAGCTTGTGGTTGCGGAGGTTGTCGAGGCCCATCCGCCAGGCTTCCGAGGGTGCGAGCATGGGATCCCCGCGCTCAGAGCGAGCCCGGAGGCGCGAGCAGGACCTCTTCGTTCAGCGCGAGGTTCTTCACCACCGCCACACGGTCGTTGCTGTCGGAGATGTTCACCGGCTTCTCCTCCACCCTGCCGTGCTTGCGCACGTACACGAACGGCTTCTCGTTCTCGTCGTAGAACACGGCCTCGAGCGGCACCGTGAGCGCCTCCGGATACTGGCTGCAGAGGATCTCCACGGTCGCGCTCAGCCCCGGCTTGAGGCGAGGGTCGTTGGCGACCACGCGCACGGTGACGTCGAACACCTTGGCGCCGGTCTGCTTGCCGCTCGTGCGGTTGATCTTCCGCTTGGCGAGGTTCGCGACCGTGACCACCTCGCCCTTGAACTGCACGCCGGGGTAGGCGTCGAGCATCACGGCAGCCGTCTCGCCGACGCGCACCTTCGCCAGGTCGATCTCGCCCACCTCGGTGTCGACCAGCATGCTGGAGACGTCGGGCAGGTACATGAGGTCCTGGCCCTGGAACGGCACCATGCCGACGGAGATCTTCTTCGAGTCCTCCGGCGTTCCGCTCGTGGCATAGACGACCAGACCGGCGCGGGGAGCGAGCATGACCCCCTCCCTGAGCTTGCGCATCTCCTGGTCCGCCGCGTTCTGGGCCCGGTCCACGTTCGCCTGCGCCGCCTTCACCTCCGCCTGGGACGACCGCGTCGTGGACTGGAGCTCCTGCCAGGCGAGCTTCGCCTGCTGCACCTCGCTGTCCATGACGAAGCCCTTCTTCGCCAACTCGGGCAGCGACTCGTAGCGCTGCCGCGCCGCCTCCTCCTTCGCCTTCTGCGCCTCGAGGTCGTTCTGCTTCTGCTCCAGCTGCGCCTTGGCCACGAGGAAGGCCGAATGCGCCTCGTCCGTGGAGATGACGTACTTCGCGGACTCGAACACGACGAGCGTGTCGCCCGCGTGCACGTACTTGCCCTCGGGGCAGAGCCACAGGATCTGCTTGTCGTTGATGGCGCTCACCGTCACCTGGTCCTTGGCGCGCAGGTCCCCCGACTCGACGACCTTGATCGTCACCGGTTCGCGCCGGACGCGCGTGGTGGGGACGCGCGAGCCCGCGCTCGTGCTCCCGATCGCCCAGAACGCCACCGCCAGCAGCAGCACGGCCGTGGTGCCGGCCGCGACCCAGGCGTTGCGCGTTCCGTAGCGGGCGACGAGGAACTCCCACCCCCGACGGGGCGGTGCCGCTACACGTTCGATCCACATCGGAGTGCTCATGCCGCACCTCTTCGCGGCCGGCGGCTCATCGTCCGACCGGTTCTCCGGTCAGGCTCTCGAGCAGCGCCAGCTGGCCGTTGTAATCCACCAGTTTCTTCACCATCTTCGTGCGCGCGCTCACCAGGTCCGAGCGCGCATCCGTGATGTCCAGGTTCGAAGCCCGTCCCAGGTTGAACATCGCCGTCGCGAACTGCAGCTTGTCGTCCGCCGCATCGATCGTCTGCTGGATCGCCTTGATCTCCTCGGCGCTGCTGCGCACGGTGCGCACGATCTCGCGCACGCGCAGCGTCAGCTGGCGCTCGAGGATCTTCAGCCGGTCCTTCGCCTGGGCGAGCTCGGCACGGCGCGCAATCGCGTCGCCCTCGGCGGAGCGGTCGAACAGCGGATAGAGCAGGTTCACGGACGCGACCCAGCCGCTGCCACGACCGATGTCGCCGGTGTCGAACTTCTGCCCGAAGTCCTGGAAGTAGGAGGCCTGGAGATCCACCTGCGGCAGCCGCGCGTTCTGCGCCACGGTGAGATCGAGACGGCTGCGACGGATCGCGAACGCCGCGCTCTCCAGCGACGGATGCGTCGCGATCACGCGCTGCACCAGTTTCGTCTCGTCGAGGGTGACGATGTGGGCGTCGAGGGAGGTGTCGGAGATCGCCACCGTGGTCTCGAGCGGGATGCCCATCACGTCCTTGAGCGCATCGAGCGAACCCAGCTCATCGCGCTCGGCAGCGACCACGGTGCTCAAGTCGTCGGCGAGCCGGATCTTCGCCGAGAGCACGTCGCGGCGCGAGGCCACCTTGGCCTCGACCATGGCATTCGAGGCCTCCACGAGCAGCGAGTCGGCATTGAGCGTCGACTGCGCGACGTGCAGCAGCTCCACGTCGCGGATGGCGGCGTAGTAGGCCAGCTTCACGTCGAGGATCGTCTGGCGCTCGAGGTCCCGGAAGTCGGCCTCGGCTGCCTTCTCGTCGTAGGTGGCGCCGCGCAGGTCGGCCATCGAGGCGGTGAGGCCGGCGCCCCGCAGCAGCGGCTGCGTCGCCGTGGCCTGGAACTGCCGGTTCCGCGACTTGCTCGGCAGGGCGTCGTCGGGGCCCAGCTCCTGGGTGATGTCGAGCTTCAATCCGCCGGGGATCTCCTGGCGGATGCCGCCGCTCATCACGTGCTTCTCGGAGATCGTCCGCTCCTCCGGCAGCGGGCCGGAGCTGTCGACCGCCGACAGCCGGTCGGTGGTGTGCTGCTGGCTCGCGCCGCCGCTCAGGACGGGCGTGAACTTCGCCAGCGACGACACGTACCCGCCGTGGGCCCGGGCGAGGTCGGCCCGCGCCACCCGGAGCGGGATGTTGTTGCGGAGCGCCAAGTCGATGCACTCGGGGAGCCCGAGCGGCCGCGTGAACACCATCGGCGGCTCCGCGGGGCTTGCCTCGCGGGGCGCGGTGGCGCCGGCAGCGAGGCTCGCCGAAGCGAGCACGGCGATGGCGGCGAATACGAGCGGCCTGATCATGCGCGGTCCCGGGGGTACGGTGTGAAGAGAACGCGTGCGGCGCGTCGCGACATCACCGGATCACCGATTTCGCCTGCGTGTGGCTGTTGACCTGGAACGTGATGTTCATGACGGTGACGGTCATCGCCGACGGGTTCAGCTTGTCGATCCGCCCGCGCAGCCGCACGCTCCCCTTGTGGTCCGGCTTGGTGTCGAGCTCGCTCGCCTTGTCGCTCACCTTGTTCGCGAGCAGCGTGCCGTCACGCAGGAACGTGCCCTCGACGTTCACGTACATGCCCGGCTTCAGCTGCGCGAGGCTCGTGAACGCGGGGTCGGTCTTGCTCTTGAACGTGCAGTTCTGGGCGAGCTTGCAGGGCATGGTGTAGACCATGAACGTGCGGCTCGCGGGATCCACCCGTCGCACGTCGGCGGAGATCTGCCAGTCGCCGTCGAGGAAGTCGCCGGTCAGCATCTTGGCCTGGGTGCACTGCACGATGGGCGCGCTCGCCGCGGGCCCTTCGATCTTCACCCACTGCCCCACCTTGAGCGCCGACATCAGCTCCGCCGGCGAGCCGGCGCGTCCGGTCTGTCCGCCCTGTTGCTGCGCCCACGCGGTGGCCGCGCCCCACAGCGCGGCCGCGCACCCGATCAGAAGTACAAGTCTCCGTGAGCTCATGGTCGTCTCCGGTTCGAGGTGTGGAAGTTCGGGACTTCGCCGCGGCGCCCTTCGGATCGCCTCGGATCGCCGACACTCATTGTGCACGAGTGTGCGACGAGCGCAGCGGCCGCCGTGTCTGAACCGGGTATCTCTTGCGTAAAAATCAGGTCTCGCCCGTGCGGGACCTGCGCGTCAATCCAGTGAACCCAGTACGTCCGCTACTGCGGCGGCGACACCGGCCGTCGGGTCCACACCGAGATCGAAGCAGGCGGCGCGGCGCGTCAGCGCCTCGACGACGCTCGTGCGACGCGCCGTGAGACCGGGGCTCGGCCAGTGGAGGTCGAGCGCGGAGGCGAACCAGACGTAGTCGTCCACCTCGAGTGTCAATCGGTTCATCGCCATGAAACGTTCGGCGGCCTCACCCGGCGAGAGCCGGGTGACGCGGCGCTCGGAGAAGTGCGGCAGGTAGAGCGCCCGCGGCGCCCACGGCGGGTCCGAATCCGCAGGCCGGACGTGGAAGAGATGCTTCTCCTTGAGGCCCGAGGGGAAGCGCATGGGCGTGAGGCCAGGCATCTCCCCCAGCAGCTCCAGGCTCCGGGGATCCAGGCGGATGGGCTCGTGGACGGGGAGCACGGTCGCACCGTCCGTGAGCGACAGGTTCTCGGCGCCGAGCGTGAACCCCGGCTGCCGCGACAGCGCCATCGACAGCGTCGTCTTCCCCACGCCCCCGAGCCCGCCGACCAGTACCGCGCCCATCCCCGTCCCCAGCGCCGCAGCGTGCACGAGCGCGAAGCCGCGGGTGCGCTCGAGGTACCAGAACACCGGGTAGTGGACCAGGTAGCTCATGAGGCTGAAGAACTTCTTGTATTCGTACTCCTGGGCATCGTGCTGGTGTTTCGCACCGGGGTGATAACGGTAGGCGACGATGAACTCCCAGCCGCGCTCGCGACGCCGCACGCGCAGCTGCAGGCCGAGCATGCGCTGGGGGTCGAGCCACAGCAGCTCGTCGGCGCTCCCGAGCATGCGTTTCCCGATCCGCTCGAGCGGGCCTGCGGGCGGGGACACGGAGAGAAGCACCGCGGGGCTCGCGTGGTCGTCGAGCTCGCCCTCCGTCCACAGGCAGCGCACCTCGAGGTCCGCGTCGGCGAGCGGGGTCGTGGCCGGCCCGACCGCACCGCCCAGGTGCTCGCGCACGTAGTCCACGAGCGGCGCGTGCTCGGAATGGAGGTTCAGGCGCACGCCGTGCAAAGCGACGCCGAGGCTAGCCATGCGTGCCGTCGAGGTCGAAGAGGTAGCCGCCGCCGCGCACGGTCTTCAGGTAGATCGGGTTCTCGGGATCGGGCTCGATGTGCTTGCGCAACCGCAGCACGTGGTTGTCCACGGTGCGCGTCGTGGGATGCACGCCGTAGCCCCAGTTCTCCTCGAGCAGCCGCTCGCGCGTGAGCACCTCGCCGGGATGGCGGATCAGGTACTCGAGCAGCAGGAACTCCCGGTTCGTGAGCTCCTGGAGCTCCCCGCCCCGCTTCACCTCGCGGCGCTTGAAGTCCACGACCACGTCCCCGAACGCGATCCGGTCCCCGGTCTCGGGGGTGGGCGGCGTGGCCGCGGGGACGTCGTCGCGCCGCAGCATGGCGCGGATGCGCGCCAGCAGCTCGCGCAGGCTGAACGGCTTGGTCAGGTAGTCGTCGGCGCCCAGCTCGAACCCGAAGATCTTGTCGTCCTCCTCGTCCTTGGCGGTGAGCATCAGCACCTTGGACGGGATGCGCTCGTCGCGGACGCGCTTGCAGATCTCGAAGCCGCTCATGCCCGGCAGCATGATGTCGAGCACGATCAGGTCGGGCCTGAGCTCCTTGGCCAGGCGCAGGCCTTCGGGGCCCGTGCGCGCCGCGTGCGGCTCGTAGCCCTCGTCACCGATCACGCTCGTGAGCCCGAGCATGAGGGCGGCGTCGTCCTCGACGATCAGGATCCGCTTCATCGGCCTGCCTCCGCCGGCCGCCCGGA
This sequence comes from Verrucomicrobiia bacterium, assembly GCA_035577885.1. GTDB lineage: Bacteria > Eisenbacteria > RBG-16-71-46 > RBG-16-71-46 > RBG-16-71-46 > JAIOPA01. The sequence continues at coordinate 17,299 of DATLUU010000748.1, read as the reverse complement.
CGGCGCCGGAACCGCACGCCCGGCCGGCTCATGGGGGATCGGCAGCAGCACCCGGAACGTCGAGCCGCGCCCGGGCTCGCTGTGCACGAGGATCTCGCCGTGGTGAGCGCGCGCGATGGCGCGGGCGAGCGTCAACCCCAGCCCCAGGCCGCCGCCGTGCCCGCTGTCGAGCCGCTGGTCGACGCGATAGAACTGGTCGAACACGCGCGCGAGGTCGCGCGCCGCGATCCCGATCCCACGGTCCTCGACGTCGAGCACCACCCAGGCACCCTCCCGGCTCGCTCGCACTTGGATCTCCTTCACCGCGTCGCTGTACTTGACGGCGTTCCCCAACAGGTTCAGCACCACCTGGCAGATCGCGTCCGTGTCGAGCCGGAGCGGAGGCAGGGCCTCCGCCAGCTCGACCTGGAGCTGGAACCCCTCGGCCTCCGCGCGTGGCCGGAACGACTCCACGGCGGTCTCGAACACCTCGGCGGGATCGCACAGCTCGAAGCGGAACGTGCGTCCGCCGCGCTCCAGCCGGGAGAAGTCGAGCACGCTCTCGATCAAGCGGGCGAGGCGGTCGGACTCGTGCCGGATGAGTCCCAGGTACTGGGGCAGCGACGCCGAGCGCTTCGCGGCCGGACGTCCGTCTTCGTCCAGGAGCTCGCGTTCGAGCAACTCCGAGAACATCTTGATGGAGGCGATGGGGGTCCGCAACTCGTGCGAGACATTGGAGACGAACGTGGCGCGCGCGCGGGCGAGCTGGGCCTGGCGCTGGGCCCGCCGCAGCGACACCGCGGCGCCGCCGACGATCATGAGCAGCAGCACGCAGATGGTCGCCATCCACAGCCCGGTGCGGAAGCCCATGCGACGCTCCGCGGGCCCGGGATCACGCGGCCCCAGGGCGACGCGCCAGAAGTCGAACGGATCGGCGAGCGTCTGCATCGCCAGCGTCTCGCGCACAGGCGACTCCGTCCCGAGCACGTAATCCCCTTCGTCCCCGACCACCGCCAGCGCCACCTCGTGGCCGACGTCGAGATGGCCGAGCAGCGAGGGGATGATCTCCTTTCGCAGGGCGTCCAGGTCGACCTGCACCGCGACGAGGCCGATGACGCTCACGCCCGCCGGGTCGTGCAGCTCGCGATAGGCGAGCAGGAACGGGTCGCTGCCGTTGCGATCCGAGACGTAGTGGAGCTGGTCGGACCAGTGCCGTCGGCGGACCACCGACTCCTCCAGCTCGCCCATCAGCACGTGGGCGAGGTACTTGCGGCTGAGCCCGCTCCTCGTGCGCTCGGCGAGGCGCTGGAACTCGGCCTCGTACGCCGCCCCGCCCTTGAGACCGGGCGTGCTGAGGAGCCGGGCGGAGAGGCCGCGGATCAGGTCGGCGTAGTAGGCGTACTGGAGCGCGGTGATGTCGTCGCTGCGCGCGAGCAGGTCGCGGTGGAGCGCGAGCAGCGTGTCCATGGCCTCGTGGTCGCGTCCCAGCTCGCCGAGCGCCGCCGCGATCTGGTACTGGGCGAGGAAGCGCACCACCATGCGGTCGAGGTCGCGCACCTCGGGGTAGCGCTGCAGCACCTGGCGGTAGGTGACGATCGCCCCCTCGCGGTCACCGGCCTTGAGCTGCGCGCGCCCGATCGCGGTCTCGAACATGCTGCGCAGCTCGTCGCTGTGCACGTGGCGCCTGGCCTCCCGGTAGGCGGCGATGGCGCGGTCGTAGCGGTGCGACACGTACTCGAACTGCTCGCCGTCGTTCATGAGCGCGTCGAACTGCTCGCGCTCGTCGGCGTCGGGTGCGTCCCAGGTCGGCGCCGACTCGCCATGGAGCGCCGGCGGATAGAGGACGCCGCCCGAGACCGAGAGCACGTAGCCGCCGTCCACGAGCGCGTGCCCGGAGGTGAACGCCGCGGCGCGCGCCGCGAGCCCCCGCCGCGAGCGCGCGGCCTGGGTGAGGCTGTCGAGCGTGGCGCTCCAGTCGCGCTCGATGTCCCGCAACTGCTGGTCGATCCCGTGCGCCGCGAGCTTCGCGATCTCCTGGTACGTCTGGCGCTCGCGCTCGCGCCACGCCAGCTTCTCGCTCTGGATCGCGCGCCACGCGAACGTGCCCAGCACCGCGCTCGGGAGCACGACCATCACCAGCAGCAGCGCCGTCATCTGCAGCTCGTGGCGGTGCTGGCGGAGCCACGTCCGCCGCGCCGTACCGGTGCTGAAGGAGCGCTTCATGCGAGCTCCCGCTCGAGCCGCTCGATTCCCGGACCTGCGGGCGTGGCGGCGGCGCGGGCGGCGAGCTGCTCGGCGCGTGCCACCAGGGCGCGGGTGCGCGCGCGCGACGACGCCTGCGCGCGCGATCGCGTCGCCACCTTGAGCGCCTGCTTCTGGACGAGGAGCGCCGCCGTGAGCCAGAGAGCGCGCGCGCACGACTCGTCGCCGCCGTGCGCGCGGTAGCCTCGGAGCAATGCACGCACCGCGCGACGCCGCGCCGGCGCCGAGAGCTGCCCCAGCGCCTGCTGGTAGTGGAGCGTCGCGACGCAGTTGGCGAGGTCGTAGCCGGGCGGGCCGACACGGAGGCTCTCGAGGTCGAACACCGCGAGCTCGCTGCCGTGGACCATCAAGTGGTTCGGCCGGAACGAGCCGTGGAGCAGCGCCCGGCGGCCGCTCCGGCCCCAGGCGGTGTGCGCCAGCGAGGACTGCAGTCGCTCGAGCGCGGGCACGAGATCCGGGTAGACCTGGGCGATCGCGTCCGCGCACTCCCGCGTGCGCACCAGCTCGTCGGCACGGGTGACGCGCTTCTCGACCGTCGCGGAGGCGCGGTGGAACGCCGCCATCAATGCCCCTGCCGGCTCGAGTGACCGGGCGGGCGCGCCGTCGAGCTCGGGCGCGAATGGCCTCCCGTGCAGGGCCTCCATGAACACGATGCCGCGCCGCGCATCCAGTCCCAGGAGCTTCGGGAAGCGCACCGGAGGATCGCCCGGCGCGAAGCGCAGCGTGCGGAGCTGGCGCGCCAGCCGCCGCGCCAGGTCCCGCCGCCGGTACTGCTTCGCGAACACGGTGAGGAGCTCGCGACCTCCGTTCGGCGCCACGAGCACCAGCCGGCAGCGCGCGGTGAGCCGCTTGCCCGCCGCGTGGCGGACGATGGTGATCGAGGCGCGTTCGAGCTGTTGCGACGCGTCGCCGCCGGCGCGCCGGGCCCCGTCGCGGCGGAGCCACGCCACCAGGTCGGCCTCCTCCACGGGGCGCCAGTCGGGCGCGCCAATTCCGCCGCCGCGTCCCGGCATGTGCAGCGCGACCAGGTTGCGGGGCGAGCTCATAGCGCGGCGTAGACCTGAGCCCATTGCCCGGCCTCATGGTCGAGGTCCATGGCCAGCGCCGTCGTGCGCGCACCCTCGCCGAGCGCCTTCCGGAGCCCGGCGTCGCCGGCGAGCCGGCGGATGGCTTTGGCGATCTCGCCCGGCGAGCCCGGCTCGACGAGCAGGCCGTTCTCGCCATCGCGGAGGATCTCCGGGATCGCGGCGACGCGGCTGGCGATGATCGCGCGCCCGAGCGCCATCGCCTCCAGCATGGAGATCGGGCAGCCCTCCGAGAACAGCGACGGGAACACCATGATGTCGAAGAGCCGGAGGTAGTCGCCCATGCGCTCGGGCGGGATGCGCCCGGTGAGGCGCGTCCTCGCCGCGAGCCCGTGCGCCTCGATCTCGCGGTCGAGCATCTCACGGTCCTCCGCGCCGAAACCGTCCCCCGCCATGAGCAGCGTGTACTCCACGTCGCCGTTCAGCGACTGGAGCGCGCGGAACAGGTGCACGATGCCCTTCTTGTAGCGGAACAAGCCGCTCGAGCCGAGGACCAGGCCGTGGAGCGCCAGGTCCGGGCGCTCGCGCGCGACGAGCCGCTGCGGGTCGATGGAATTCAAGATGGTGCGCCCGCGGCCGTGGAGCGGCACCAGCGCGCGGTCCGCGAGCTCGAGCAGCGAGGTCGCCACCGAGGTGACGGCGTCGGCGTTCTCGAGCGCCGAGCGCACGAAACCCTGTCGCAACGGGTCGAACGCGTACTTCCCCACGTCGTTGCCGCGGATCGAGGCGATGACCCGGGTGCCGTGCATGCGGCCGACGATCCCGGCGATGTACGCGGCGGGATAGAGGAAGAAGCCGTGCAGCACCCCGTAGCCGTAGCGGCGGGTGAGGCGATCGAGCGCCTGGAACATCTCGCGGTTCGAGCGCGTCAGCGTCTCCGCCTCGCTGCAGCCCGTGGGGTGGTGGACGAGCACGCGGTGGACGAGCACGTCGCCCTCACGGGAGGAGGTGATGGCGTCGTCCAGCGGCAGCGACTCCGTGTGCTTCTGGAACGCGATCACGTGCACGTCCCGGCCGTCGCGCGCGAGCAGCCGCGCCACCCTGGCCGCGGAGTGGCCGACCCCGCCCACCTGCGGCGGGTACTGGCTGGTGACGAGCGCGATCGGCTTCATGCGTGCGGTGCCTCCGCCGCGGGCTCCTGGCCCGCGTCCGGCGGCGCATCGTTGCCCGCGAGCGAGTGGACGAGGGCCTCGATCCGCCGCGCGTGTCCGCGCCAGGTGTGCCCTTCGCCGATCCCGTCGCGACCCGCGAGGCCGATGCGCCGGCGCAGCATGGGGTCGCGCACGAGCCGCTCGAGCTCGACCGCGAGCGCGTGCGCGTCGCCGGGCGTGTGCAGGAGCGCGTTGCGCTCGTGCCGGAGCAGCTCGTCCAGCTGGCCGATGCGGCCGGCCACGACCGGCACGCCCGCGGCCATGTACTCGAACAGCTTGAGGGGCGAGAAGTAGAAGTCCGGCTGCGGCGTGTAGGGCGCGGTGGCGATGTCCATGATCGAGAGCCACGCGGGGACTTCCCCATGGGCGACGGCGCCGGCGAACGTCACCTCCTCGGCGATGCCGCGGTCGGCGGCGAGCCGCTCGAGCGATTCGCGCCCGGGGCCGTCGCCGACCACGACCAGGTGCACGGCGCAGCGCCGGACGAGCAGGCGCGCGAACGCATCGAACAACGTCTCCACGCCGTGCCAGGGCTTGAGCGAGCCGACGAAGCCGATGACGCAGCGACCGCGCACGCGCTCGCGGACGTGCGCGGGGACCGCGTCGGGCGCGGCGCCGGGCGTGAACTGGAGCGGGTCCACCGCGTTCGGCAGCACGTGGATGCGCTCGCCCGGCACGCCGGACGCCGCCACGGTCTCCGCCAGCCGCTGCGAGACCACGATCACCGCGTCGGTGGAGTTCCAGATCCGCCGCTCGCTCCCCCGCGCCAGCTCGCGCAGCTCGAGCCCGCGCGTGCGCTCCTGCTCGTCGGCCAGCGGCGCGTTCACCTCGAGCACGTGCGGCACGTGGTGGGTGCGCGCCGCGTCGATGCCGGCGAAGGCGAAGAGCGAGTAGCGCTCGTAGACGAAGTCCACCGGCTCGGCGAGGAGCGCACGCCCGAGGCGCGCGCGGAGCGGCTGGTTGTAGAGCAGGTTCCGCAGTTCCTGCCGCAGTCGCGTCGGCCGGCCGAGGAACGCTTCGACGGACTTGAGCTCGTCGAGCCACAGCACGTGCCGGGGCTCGGGCCCGACCTCGAGGATCTCGATGCTGCCGGGTTCGCGCTCGATGCGCGCGCGGAAGCGCTCACTCTGGACGCCCTTCGACCCGGGCTCGTCGAGCGTGGGCGCGAACACGCGCACGTCGTGACCGCACTCGGTGAACGCGGTCACCATCTCGCGCACGTGCACCGACGCGCCCTTGTGCCCGAACACCGGCACCCCGAAATCCGCGCACACGTAGGCGAGCTTCACGATCCCGCCCCCACCGCACGCGCGCGCGCCCCGACCCACCGCGTCCGCTGGCGCGGCGCCCACGCCGCGATGCCGTTCCAGCGCTCGACGAGATCGGCTCCGTGCGCCTCGAGCCGGTCGAGCGTGGGCAGCGCCAGCCGCTTCACCGCGCCGTGCAGCTTGCGCAGCAGCGAGGTGCGCGCGTACCAGCCGAGGCTCGCGCCGTCGATCGTCCACGGCACGCCCGCGGCGTAGGCCTCGAGGAAACGCTGCGAGACCGCCTCGGAGTCGATCGGGCCCGCGGTGGAGCGGAGCGCCAGGAACTCGAGCGAGGCCACGAACTCCGCCACGTCCACGAGCGGATCGCCGGACGCCATCCCGTCCAGGTCGAGCAGCGCGGCGTCGGTGCCACGGACCTGCACGTGCTCGGCGCGGAACGCGCCGTGGAGCGGCACCGCCGGGCGATCGCCGGTCCGCGGCAGCTCGCGTTCGAGCCGGGTGAGCATGTCGAGCACGGGACGCGCGGCCTCGCCCACGCGGGCGGCGTACTTGGCCGCGTCCTCGCGCGCCTCCACCAACTCCTCCGCCGGCGGGCGGTGCTCCGGGAGCCCGGACATCGAGACGCGGTGGAACGCCGCGAGCGCCGTCGCGGCACGGTCGGCCATCGCATCCCAGCCCCGCTCGGCGGCCTCGCCGATGATGCCGAAGCCGCCCCAGTCCGCGAACCAGATCACGCTCTCCTCGGGAATGTGGACGAGCGGCTCGGCGATCTCGACCGCCGCGCGCGACTCCGAGAGGCGCTCGCGGACGGCGCGCTGCAGCTCGAACGGCGCCGTGCTCGCGCCCACCGGATAGGCCTTGGCGTAGAACACAGCCGGCGGGCGCGGCCCCTCGCTCCCGGGCTCGGGAGCGAGGCGGTAGCGCAGCACGCAGCGCTTGGTCGGCATGTACTTCACGCGCTCGATGACCAGCGACTCGTCGCCGTCGCCGGAGCTGTCACCGCTCCCGTCCGCCGCGCGCCCGGTGCCGCCGCGCTGGCGCTCGAGCTGCGCGCGCACCCTGGTGGCGTCCGCCATGGCCCGCAGCCCCGGCAGCTTGGGATCGTTCGGGAACGCCCACACGATCATGTCGAGGTCTTCCCACAGGCTCACCGGATCGAGCGCGGTGCTCACCAGCGCCGAGGCTCCGGCGGCGACGACGCCGTCGAGCGCCTTGGGGTAGCGCTCGCGCACGAGCTCGCCGGGGAGCATGCGCGCGTAGAGCCACTCGTCGTGCTCGGCGCCATGGGCGCCCTCGAGCCGCAGCCGGTAGAGGATCCCGCAGTGACGCCCCGAGCGGTGATAGACCTCCTCCACCTCGCACGCCCTCACCCGGGGCGCGGGTCCGCGCGCGCTCTCGGCGAGGCCCTTCGCGAACCGCCGCGCCATCGCGGCGGGGTCGAGCGCCGCCGCGAGTCGCGGCAGCACCGGGTCCACGAGCAGGCCGAAGGGCCCGGCCGTGGTCGTGGGCGATGCGCGGCGCACTCGCTTCGATTCCGGGTGAACGCTCATGATGGGTAGCTCTCCGCCGCCGCGCCGGTGAGCGCGGCGAGCAAACGCGCGTCCATGCGCTTCACGGCCTTGTCGAGACCGCCTGAGATCAGGTGCACGGCGGTCGCCCAGCCGATCCGCTCGTCGCTCACGCGCACGGGAGCGGCGGCCTCGTAGCCGCGGAGGAACTCGCGCGCGGTCGCGTCGGCGATCGCGGGGGCGACCGAGCCCTGCGCCTCGAGCCGCCGCAGGTGGGCGAGGAACCGTCCAAGGTCGACGCCCGGATCGCCCGCGGTGGCGCCATCCAGGTCGATGAACGCGATGCCCTCGGGAGTCTCGAGGATGTGGCTCAGGCGGAAGCTGCCGTGCAGCGTCACCGAGGGCAGCTCCGGGAATCGCGAGCCGTGCGCGAGCAGGCGCGCACCCAGCTCGCATGCGGCACGCGCGGCGGGCACGTCGGTCGCACGCGCGCCGGCGAGAGATCCGCGGAGCATCGCGAGCTGCGAGGCATGGTCCATCTCCCGGGGCAGCGGCAGCACGGCGCCGTGGAGCGCGGCGAGCCGAAGGCCGATCTCACCCGCGATGTCGGGCAGGTGCGTCGCGTGCGCGCGCTCCTTGAGGACGGGTCGCCCGGCGAGCCCCTCCTGCCAGGTGATGCCGTCGGCCTCGTCACAGGCGAACGGCCGCGGCACCCGCAGGCGCCCCTCGCGCGCGGGCGTGCTGTGCCACACGCGCCATGCCGCATCGTGCGCGACGGCCGCCGCGGCGCCCGCGTAGCACTTGCCGTAGACGCGGCGCGCGGCCGCGCGCCCACGCCGGCTCCAGCCCTTGACGTCGTAGGCATAGCCGCAGCGCCTGCCGGGCACGTACTTGGCGCGGCGCGCACGCAGCGAGCGCGGCGCGCGCTCGAAGCCGAACACCTCCGGCTCGGAGGCGAAGCGCTCGCGCACGCGCTCGGGATCGGTGAGGAGCGGCAGCCCGGGCAGCTCGGGATCGTTGGGATAGGCCCAGAGCCGCAGGTCCCAGTCCGCGACGTGGAGGCTCGCGGGCCCGAAGCTCGGCGCGGCAGCCCGCGGCGCTGAAGGGGTGGAGGTGCCGTTCTCGTGCGCGCTGGGAGCGCCCGCCAGCAGCTTGCCGAAGTAGAGCTGCTCCGCCGTGCGGCGCCCGGAGCGGAAGTGCGCCGAGATCACCAGCCGGCACTCCCGGCCGGGACGGTAGTGCACCTTGAGGACGCTGCAGCGGAGCAGCGGCGGTGCTCCCGGATCCGCCTGCGCCAGCGCGTCGCCGAGCGCACGCGTGAGGCGCCCGGGCTCGACGATCGCCGCGAGCTGCGGGATCTCACAGGCCTCCGGCAGGTCGAGCGAGCCCACCGCCCGCGGGGCACGATCGCGCAATGCACCGAGCGCGCGGCTCATGCCCGCACCTCGCGCACGTCGTCGGCGTGCGCACCGATCAGCTCGCGGTAGGCGGCGCACGTCCGCTCCAGCTCTTCGTGCGTGCCAAAGCCCGCAACCCGGCCCTGCTCGAGCAGCAGGATGCGGTCGGCCTCGCGCCAGGTGGCGGCGGAGTGGGCGACCAGGAACGTGGTCCGGCCGCGCGTCAGCTCGCGCATGGCGCTCCGCACCGCCGCCTCGGTGCGCGCGTCGAGCGCGGTCGAGGGCTCGTCGAGGATCACCAGGCGCGCCTCGCGCACGATCGCGCGGGCGATGTTGATGCGCTGGCGCTCGCCGCCCGACAGGCTCTCGCCGCCCTCGCGGATCAGCGTGTCGTAGCCCTGGGGCATGGCGATGATGAACTCGTGCGCCTGCGCGAGCCGCGCCGCACGCTCGACCTCGGCGTCGGTGGCGCCCAGCTTGCCGAAGCGGATGTTCTCGCGCACGGACTTCTGGAACAGCCGCGACTCCTGCATCACCACCGCGATCTGGCGGCGCATCGAGTCGATCTTGAGGTCGCGCAGGTCGCGGCCGTCGATGCGGATGTCACCGGACTGCGGATCGTAGAAGCGCAGCAGCAGCGACAGGAGCGTCGACTTGCCGGCGCCGTTGTGGCCGATCACGGCGATGGTCTCGCCCGGCTCGACCGCGAAGCGCACGTCGCGCAGCACGGGCTCGCCGCTCCGGTAGCCGAACGTCACGCCGTCGAACTCGACCCGGCCCTCGAGCGGCGGCGCCTCGACCGCGCCCTCGCCCTCCGGCAGCACCATCTCGGACTCGAGCACTTCCAGCAGGCGCTCGCCGGAGGCCGTGGCGCCGGCGGCATCGAGGATGGTCTGCGAGATCTTGTCGATCGGGTTGTAGAGGTTGCGGAGGTAGGCGACGAACAGCACGATCGTGCCCGGGGACAGCTCGTGCCGGAGCGCGAGACGCCCTCCCAGCCACAGCACCGCGCCGGTGCCGGTGGCGACCAGCAGGTCGCTCACGCGCTTGAACGACTTGGAGAGCTTCATCGCCTTGAGCCCCGAGGCGAGGCTGGCGCGGTTCTCGCTCTGGAAGCGCTGGTGCAGCAGGTCCTCCCGGCCATACGCCTGGACGAGCGCCATCGCGGTCACGTTCTCGGAGACGAGGGACGCGACCTCGCCCTCCTTGCTGCGCCGCTCCTTGGCCGCGGCCTGGATGTTGCCGCCGACGCGGCGGTTGTAGAGCACCATGGGCGGGACCGCGGCGAAGGCGATCAGCGCCAGCCTCCAGTCGAGGAGGAACATGAGCGTGGCGTGCGTGACGAGCAGCCCCGCCTGGAGCGCGGCGGTCTGCGGCACCTCGATGAGGACGATCTTGATGTCGCTCACGTCCGAGAGCAGCCGGAGCACGAGGTCGCCGGCCCGCGTCCCGCCGTGGAACGACAGCGACAGCCGCTGGAGCTTGGCGAACAGCCGCTCGCGGATCTCGGTGGCCAGCTTCTGCGCCACGACCATCAACCCGACGCGGTGGACGTACGTGAACAGGCTGTCGAGCAGGCGCAGGCCGAGGTAGCCGGCCGAGAGCACGAGCAGCAGCGTCAGCGGATCGCCGTCCGCCCAGCGCGAGAGCCAGCCCAGCGGTGCTGGCAGCGCCCGGTGGAGCACGACGTGGTCGAGGACCATCTTGAGCGGCCACGGCAGCAGCAGCGTGGTGATCGTGGACAGTCCGAGCCCGGTGAACGACCACGCCAGCGCGCGCGTGTGCGGCCGGTAGAGGGGTGCGAACGCGCGGTAGAGCCGGAGCAGGCGCCGCTGGTCGAGCCGCTCGGGCGCACGCTTCGCCGCCTTCGCGCTCACCGCTCGCCTCCCTCGTGCCCCGAGGCGCCGTTCGTGGAGCCTTTCGTGGCGCCGTTCGTGGAGCCGTTCCGGTGGGGCCCTGCGGGGGTCGCCACGAGCGGCACCCGGGCGCGCGGCGGCATGCGCTGGAGCTCGTAGAACTCGCGGTAGGTGGCGCAGCTCTCCAGCAGCTCCGCGTGCGTGCCGCGCCCGATCAGCCGCCCGGACTCGAGCACCAGCACCACGTCGGCGCTCGCGAGCGACGAGATCTTGTGCGCGACGATGAACGTGGTGCGGCCGGCGGCGAGCCGGCGCAGCGCCGAGCGCAGCCGGCGCTCCGCGAGCGCGTCGAGTCCCGCGAGCGGCTCGTCGAGGATGACGATGGGCGTGCTGCGGATCATCGCCCGCGCGATGTTGATGCGCTGGCGCTGGCCGCCCGAGAAGTCGTCGCCGCGCTCGGCCATGACCGTGTCGTAGCCCTGCGGCAGCGAGAGGATGAAGTCGTGCGCCTCGGCGTCGCGCGCCGCGCGCTCGATGTCCGCGAACGTGGCGCCCTTCCGCCCGAACGCGATGTTGTCGGCCACCGATTGCCGGAACAGCTTCGCGTCCTGGAGCAGCACCGTGACCTGCTCGCGCAGGCTCGCGAGCGTGTAGCGGCGCACGTCCACGCCGTCCACCAGCACCTGGCCCCGCTCGGGGTCGTGGAAGCGGAGCAGCAGGCCGAGCAGCGTGGACTTCCCCGCCCCGCTCGGACCGGCGAGCGCCACCGTCTGCCCGGGCGCGATCGTGAAGCTGACGTCGAGCAGCACGTCCACGCCCTCGCGGTAGCTGAAGCTCACGTTCCGGAACTCGATGGCGCCGCGGAGGGGCGGGGCGGGCACCGCCCCGGGTTCGTCCTTCACCACGATGTCGCGGCCGACGAGCGCCATGAGGCGCTCCCCGGACACCATGGAGCGCGCGAGCCCCATGAACAGCAGGCTGAATTTCTCGAATGCGGCGTGGATCTCGCGCAGGTAGGCGACGAACACCACCAACGTGCCCGGCGCGATGTCGCCGCGCAGCGCGTAGCGGCCGCCGAAATAGAGCACGGCGGTCGTGGCCGAGGCCACGAGCAGGTCGACGAGCCGCCCGTAGAGCCGGTGGAGCCGCAGCGCCTGCATCTGCGACTCGAGGCTGCCCTGGTTCTCGGCGTCGAAGCGTGCGCGCTCGTTCCCCTCCTGCCCGTAGGCCTGGATCACCGCCATCGACGACACGTTCTCGGACGCGATCGAGGCGAGCTCGGACTCCTGCTCGCGCATGGCGCGCGTGGCGCGCTGCATGCCGGGGCCGAAGCGCTGGGTGAGGAGGCTGACGAGCGGCGCCGTGCACAGCGCCAGCAGGCCGAGCCGCCAGTCGAGCGCCAGCATCATCGCCGAGTACACGGCGATCGTGAGCAGCCGCTGCAGGAAGTCCTGCGGGAAGTCGATGAGCAGGTTCTTCATCGCCCGCGTGTCGGTGGTGACGAGATAGATCAACTCGCCGGACTGGAGCGACTCGTCGAGCGACAGCGACAGGCGCTGGAGGTGGGCGAACACGCGCTCGCGGATGTCGGCCGACATGCGGTCGCCGGTCCCGGACGCCCAGTACTTGTTCACGTACGAGAACATCGCCTCGAGCGCCGCGAGCACCACCACCGAGGCCGCGAGCAGCGCCAGCAGCAGGCCCGCGTCGTGCGCGAGCATGGGATTCAAGAACTCGAACCCGTGCTTGAACGGCTTGCCGAGGATGACGCGGTCGAGGATCAGCTTGAGCGGCCACGGCGCGAGCGCGGAGCACGTGATCGAACCGAGCAGGCACAGCATCGCCACCGCGAGACGGCCGCGGTAGGGGCGGTAGTGGCGGGCGAACGCGCGGTAGACGCGCAGGACCGCGCGCGCGTTCCAGTTCCCCGCCGGCTCCTCGACGCGGCTCCCCTGCCGCCGGCCCACCGAGCGCGACAGCCGCTTCATGGGCCGACCTCCCGGCGCGGGTCGGCTTCCATCGCGGTGCGCGCGATCCAGTTCCCGATCGCGAGCAGGCGCTTCGCGCGCTCGAAGCCGTCGGCATCCGACGACTTGCGGAACGCGGCGGCGGCGCGGCGCAGGTAGGCGAGCGCTTCGAACGCGTCGAGCCAGGCGAGCGGCTCTCCCGGCCGGCGCTCGATGTAGCGCTCGGTGAACACGCGCTCGGGCTCGGGGCTCATCGGCCCGAGCCGGAGCCGCAGCGAGACGAGGAAGTTCGCGACGTCGAGCGCCGCGTACGAGCGACGCAGGCCGTCCAGGTCGACGAACGACGCGCGCTCGCCGTCGAACAGGATCTGGCCCAGCCCCAGGTCGGCATGGACGACGCAGTTGCCGGGCCCGGCCGCGTCCACGAGCGCCAGCGCCTGGACGATATTCTCCACCTCGGCGGCAAGCTCCGGACGCAGCGCCACCAGCTCGTCCGGCCGCGGGCGGCAGAGCTTGTGCGCGAGCTCGGCCACCGTCGCGGGCTCGACGTCGACCGCGAGGTCGTGCAGCGCGGCGAGGTTGTCGGCGACCGCGCGCATGGCGCCCGCCCAGTCGCCGTCGGATCCGAGGTGCGACAGGGACAGGCCCGGCACCGCGGTCTGGACGAGCATGCCCAGGTCGTCGTAGTAGGCGAGCGGCTCCGCCATGTGGAATCGCGTTCCGTTGCGCGCACCCTCGGTGGCCGCGGCGTGCAGGCTGCGGAGCGACTGGTACACGCGCGCGCCGCGCTGGCCGCGATAGACCTTGCCGATGATCCGCTCCTCGTCGGCGCCCGGCAGGTCGATCCAGTACTCGATGACGCAGCGCTTGCCCGGCGTGTGCTTGAGCACGGCATGGCGCACGCCCGCGGCCGGGGGCCGGCCGGAGTTGAGCGTGGCCGCGAAGCGCTCGCGCATCGCGTCGTCATCGACCACCAGGCCCAGCGTCACGAGCTTGGAATCGATCATTCGTCGTCCTCCGTATCCTCGCCCGTTCCCAGCATGGTGCGGCCGTTCATCACCACGGTGAACCCGGCGATCTCGACGCGTCCGCGCGCGGCGTCGTAGCCCCGCGCCGGACCCGCGACCTTGACGATCTCGAACTCGCGCGGCGGCCGGAGACGGATCACGTCCGCGACGAACCCCGAGGTCTCGGACCAGCGCCCGCCCAGCCACACGCGCGCGCCGGCGCCGATGGCGTCCTGCGCCAGCGGCTCGCCCTCGGGACCCGTGACCCTGACGTTCGGCCGCACCCGCACGGCGCCGCCGAGCACGTGCACGGCGCCTCGGTGCCCGATCCGTTCGATGGTGGCCTCGACCACCGCACGCGGGCGCCAGGGCTGCGGCTCGATGCCGACCGCGACCAGCAGCCCTTCCGGGCCCACGGTGCCGACCGCGCGCACGCGGCCTCCGGGCGGGAGCTCGAACGCGGCCGCGCTCACGCGCCACCTCCGTTCGCCGGCGTCGCCGCCAGGGCTTCGGCCTCGGCGATCTTCCGCAGGCTGCGCTCGACCATGGCGCGCACCTTGTCGCGCCAGCCCTCGGGCTGCAGCCGGAGCTGCTTGCAGGCGCGGCGCAGGTGCGTGAGCGCCTCGTACATCGGCACGCGCGCCCACGGGTCGAGCAGCGAGCGGGCCGCGTACTCGTCGCGGAACGCCTTCACCATCGACGCCAGCGCGGGCTCGCGGCGCATCTTGTCCTCGAGGAACACGAGCACGTTGCCGAGGTCCGAGGCGGGGTCGGCGAAGCCCAGCGCGTCCAGGTCCACGAGCCAGGCGCGCTCCCCGCTCACGTGCACCTGCCCGAGATGGAAGTCGCCGTGCACCGGGGTCACGGGCACGGGGCTGCGGCGCTCGAGCGCGCGCGCGCGCTCGACGATGTCGTCCACGGTCGCGGCGAGGTCGGGGAACGCGAGCCCGAGGAACGGATGGCGGGGATGGCAGCGGAGCATGAGCGTGTCCACGCCCCGCGCGCCACCCGGTGGCAGCCCGCAGCCGTGGAGCTTGGCCAGCACCCGCGCCGCGACGCGGAAATCCGCGGCCTCGGGGACGCGCTTCACCAGGTTGCGGATGGAGACACCTCCCACGTCCTCCTGCAGGTGCATCGACAGCTCGGGTAGGTAGGCGATCGGCTCGGGAACCGCGATGCCGTCGGCGGCAGCGCGGTGGAAGCCGTGCGTCCACAGCGCGCGCAGGTTGGCGTCCAGGGTCGCGCCCGCGCCCGGCGGCAGCACCTTCCCGATCCAGCGCCGTTCGCCGTCGCCTTCCCGCGGCGAGGTGCCGCGGGCGCGATAGCGGATCACGCAGCGGTTCCCGTGGCGCCGGTAGATGCCGACCTCGAGCTCCGTGATGTGGAAGCCCGCGGGCGCCGCACGCTCGGCGAGCACCGGCACCATGTGCGCGGGATCGAGCGCCAGCGGCAGCGTGGTGAGCCGGTCGACCTCGCCCGGGTAGCGCCCCTCATCCACCCACGGCATGCGACACCTCCGCGGCGGTGAACGGCAACGCCAGGGCCTCGTGGAGCGCGGCCGCGATCGGGAGCACGTTCCGGTGCGCGGCGAACTCGCGCTCGACTTTGGCACGGCCCGCGCGCCCAAGCGCGCGCGCCATCTCGGGACGCGAGAGCAACAACCCGATCGCGTCCGCGAGCGCGCGCGGCTGGCGCTCGGGAACGAGCAGGCCGGTGACGCCGTGGTCCACGCACTCGGGCAACCCGGAGACGGTCGTCGACACCACCGGCAGGCCGCTCGCCATCGCCTCCACGACGACGTTCGGGATGCCGTCGCGGTCGCCGTCCGCCTCCACCTCGCAGGCGAGCGCGAACAGGTCCACCTCGCGATAGAGCGCCGCGAGCGCGTCCTCCGCGATCGCTCCCTTGAGCTCGACCCGGTCGTCGAGCCGGAGGCGGTGGACCTGCGCGCGCAGGCTGCTCTCGAGCGGCCCGACGCCGACGATCGTGCACCGGAACCCGGCGCCGCGATCGCGCAGCGTCGCCAGCGCGTCGAGCAGCACGGGGAAACCCTTCTTCGGCACCAGCCGGCCCACGGAGAGCACGTGCGGCACGCCGGAGCGCGCAGCGCCCGCCGGGTGATAGCGGTCGGTCTCGACGCCGTGCAGGCAGCACAGCACCGGCGTCGAGCCGCGCGCGTGCTGCCTCAGGTGCGCGGCGTTCGCGGCGGTGCAGGTGGTGACGAAGCTCGCGCGCGCGACCTTGCTCGCGAGCTGGGCCGGGTGCTGGGTGTAGATGTCCTTCGCGTGCGCACTGAAGCTGAACGGGATCCCGGAGAGCCGGCTCGCGAAGTACGCCACGGTCGTGGGGTCGTTGCAGAAGTGCGCGTAGAGGTGGGTCACCCCCGTGCCGGGCAGTCCGCGCTCCACGAGCACGGCGGCCTGGAGGAAACGTTTGAGCGGCGCAGCATCGCGTTCGCGCGCGCTGCGCGCGAGCGCCTCGGCGAGCCCCGTCAGGTAGCGGTGGGGCGCTCTCGCGAGCCGCGCCGCATTCGCGCCCGCCACGGCGCCGAGGGCGCCGAGCAGACGGTCGGGCAGGTAGGTGACTCGGGCTCGAACCTGCGCCACCCTCTCGTGCACGGTGGACTCCCGCGGATCGCGCAGGGCGAAGATGTGCAGGTCGAGCCCGAGCGCTTCGAGCATGAGGATCTCCCGCAGGATGAAGCTCTCGGAGAGCCGCGGGTAGCCCTTCAACACCACGCCGATGCGGCGGCTGCCCGGCTCGGGGCGCGCGGTCCGGTTCATGGGCGCCTCAGCTCACCGCGAGCAGCCGCTCGGCGGCGTTCGCGGCCCCGTCCATGTCCGGGATGCCGGCCGGGTGCTCGGGTACGGTCTCGTCGAGTTTTCGCCGGATGAGCGCCGCGAATCCCTCCGCGGTGAGCTCGCGCGCCAGCACCACCGTGAACAGCCCGCGTTCCCCCATGATCCGGGTGCGGATGGTCTGCTCCGCGCTCGGGCCGGTGCGCGGGACGACGATCGCGCGCTTCCGGTAGCGCAGGATCTCGGAGATCGTGTTGTAGCCGGCCATCGAGATGACGAGGTCGGCGCGGCGCAGCATGCGGATGTTGTCCAGGCCGTGCCGGGTGACGTGGATCGGCAGGCCTTTCGCCTTGCGGCGCAGCAACAGGTGCTGCTCGGGGTGCATGAACGGGCCGGTCGAGAGCACGGCATCGAACGGCACGCGTGGGAACATCAACCGCACGGCGTCGATGAACTTGTCCATGAAGAAGCTGGCGTCGGCGCCGCCGCCGCCGGTGACGAACACGAGCCCGTCGTGCCGCTGCGGGAACATGCGCCGGAGGTCGGCGTCCTCGAGCGGTGGCGGCGCCTGCTCGCGGCTCACGTAGCCGCAATAGCTGGCCCGGGCCGCGATCGCGGCGGGGAACTCGTACTCGCGCACGAGGTCGAATACGTCGGCGCAGCCGTAGATGCAGACCCCGTCGTAGTACTGCTCGGCGGCCTCGTAGGCTCCCTCGAGCCGCCAGTTTCGGCAGATGTCCGCCGGGGCGCCGAGGATGTCGCGCAGCCCGAGCATGATGCGGGCGCGCCGGCGCCTCCGGCGGAGGATGCGGAGCGGCGACGTGAGCTCGCCGAAGATGCCGTGCGGCATGTGGTCCACGAGCACGAGGTCGGGCCGGAAGCTGTCGACCAGGCCCTCGAGGAGCCGCGTGCGCACGGAGAGGATCTCCTTATGGCCGAGCGAGAGACGGTCGGAGCGCCAGACCCCGGAATCGACCTTCACCAGTGTCGGGATCTTGACGAAATCGCAGCGCGGCGGGAG
>DATLUU010000747.1:0-7314 GCA_035577885.1 Verrucomicrobiia bacterium | reverse complement strand
GTTCGTGCGCTTCTGCGCGCGGGAGTACGGCTCGGAGGTCGACTGGTGGTGCACGGTGAACGAGCCCGAGGTGTACGCGTTCCGCGGCTGGAGCGAGGGGCTGTGGCCGCCCGCGGTGCGCGACGACTCGCGTGCGCTCGGAGTGATCGCGAATCTATTGGAGGCTCACGGCCGCGCGTACAGGGTCCTGAAGGCGGAGGACCGTGCGGACGCGGACGGTGATGGCACGGCAGCGAAGGTCGGGTTCGCCAAGCACTACACCCAGCTCGAGCCGCTGCGGCCATGGAACCCGCTCGACCGGGTGCAGGCGTACTTCGAGAACCGCGTCTTCATCGACGCGGTGGAGCGCGCGCCCCTGGACGGCACCATCGACCTCGCGATCCCCGGCGCGCGGCCGGTCCGCCGCACGCTGCCCGAGCTAAAAGGCGCGCTCGACTGGTACGGGCTCAACTACTACACGCGCTGGATGGTGCGCGCGCTCTCGCCCAAGCCGCACGTGGCGCGCCCCGGCTCGCCGCGCACCGACCTCGACTGGGAGCTGTGGCCCGAGGGCTTCGAGCGGGCGCTCGTGCACGCCGGGAGCCTCGGCCTGCCCGTGCTCGTCACCGAGAACGGCTTCGCCGACGAGCGAGACGCGTTCCGCCCGCGCGCGATCGTGGCCTACGTCGAGGCGATGCACCGCGCCATCGCGAGCGGCGTGCGCGTGCTCGGCTACCTCCACTGGTCGCTGCTCGACAACTTCGAGTGGACCGACGGCTTCAGCGGCCGCTTCGGGCTCTACGCCGTGGACTTCACCCACCCCGAGCGCCCGCGCACGCGGCGCGCGAGCGCCGAGGTGTTCGCTCGCATCGCGCGCGCGAACGCGCTCACGGCGGATGCGCGCGCGGCCGCGGTTGAAGCCATCCCGGCCCGCCGATAGACTGCGCGCCGCTCGCGCCGCACACGACCCACCGGAGAGGAAGAACGATGTGCCCGTTCTGCAAGGACAAGCCGTGCCAGGTCGTGGAGCGTCCCGACGGTCACCTCGCCTGCGAGTGCGGCAGGCACTCGTGGCCCAACGCCGCCGTCTACGCGGAAACGCTGCGCCTCGTGAACCTCACTATCGTGAACGCCGTCCACAACTGGACGCAGAGCTTCTGAGCAGCTAGGCCGCGAGCGCCGGCGCCAGCGCCCTCAGCTCCTTCGGCACGTCGTCCATCTCCACCAGCTCGGGGCACACGCCCCAGGCCCCGTGGCGGCGTGCATAGGAGGCGCCCTCGTCGAGCGTCACCAGGCCGCCGGCTCTGAGCTCGCAGGCGATGACCTTGAGCTGGCTGGAGCGGATCTCGCTGAGCGTGCGCTCCGCGTTCGGCATCATGCCCACGCCGCGCGGGTTGACCGGTCCGATGATGAAGTCCGGCGTATCCTCCGCCAGGTCCCACGTCGCGGCGCGCGCGAGCAGGTGCCCCAGGTTGCGCGTCTCGAAGCCCACGAGCCAGCGCCGCTGGCGCGCGAAGCGCACCACGCGCTCGAAGAACTTGGGCTGGTTCGCCGCCAGCGCCAGGTCCGTGGCCCCCGCGGCCACGGCGATCCCGCGCACGGCCTTGGGATTGAACAGCGCCACCTCGCGCTCCATGCGCGGCAGCACGCGCGAGGCGAGGTCGCCCGCGAGGCTCATCGGCAGCATGTTCATGGCCGCGTTGCCCGCACGCTTGCCGGCACGCGACGTGCGGCTCTCGACGTCGCCCGGATCGGCGAGGAACACCGGGTCCCAGCGCAGGTCCTCGGCCGGCGACGTGTGCGCGACGCGGGCGAAGATCGGCAGGTCCTTGTTCAGCTCGGCCAGTGCCTCGCGCACGTCGAGCGTCGGCGGTGCGATCACGCCCTGCGCGCCGGCCGAGACGCCCTTGACCAGCGCCACCGCCAGCGACTCGGGCTCCTTGAAGCGCGACGCCACCTCGAGCTGGCGGTCGCGCGTCGTGCGCACGGGCTGGTCCAGCGACGAGACGCCGAGCAGCAGGCGCGGCACCTCGGGCATCGGCTTCTTGCTCATGACGCCACCTCCCGCGGCTCGCCGTCCGACTGGATGCTGTGGCGCACGGCCTCGATGACGCGCGCGACGCGCGTCGCGCGCGGCACCGAGAGCGCGTCGCTCGCCGCCGCGTCGCCGGCCAGGAACTTCAAGTAGCCCTCGGCGATCCCCGAAGCCTCGCCGCCCTCGAAGCGCCCCACGCCCGGCTCGCTCGCCGCCACGACGCGGCCCTGGAGCCCGGGCATGTCCATCTCCAGCGCGTCGTCGGAGACGATGACGCGGCCCTCGCCGCCCGAGCCTTCGATGACCATGGCCGCGCACGGGTAGCCGGGCACGCTCCACGACGCCTCGATCTTGGTGACGAGCCCGTTCGCGAACCGCGCTTCCACCTGGCACTCGTCCAACCAGTCGCCGTAGAGCTTCTGGCCCGTCGCCTTCACGCCCGCGACCGGACCGAACGACGCGTCCAGCAGCAGCAGCAGGTCGGCGAGGAGAAAGTCGAGCACGTCGCGCCCGGGGTCGGCGAGCGGCGAGAACACGCGCGACACCGACGCCGAGGCGCGCACCTGCGTCACGCGCTCGGCGGAGAGCGCGCCGCTCCGGCGTGCGCGCGCGAACGTGGGCTGGAACATGGCCGCGGAGCCGGCGGCGGTCGGCTTCTCGCTCCCCGAGAGCACGGCGGCGATGCGCGTCGCCGTCTCGCCCGGCATGCCCGCCAGGCCGTGCACCAGCACGCCCAGCCCGGCGGCCACCGCGCGCTCGACGATCGCGAGGGCCTCGTCGGCCGGCGCGCTCACCACCACCGAATCGCAGGCGTGCTTCTCGAGCCAGCGGCCGAGCGTCGCCTCCGACGGCGCGCCGAAGCCGATACCGCGCACGAACCGCCTCAGGTCGCCGCGCGGCTCCACGAAGCCCACCACCTCGGCGAACGGGTGCATGGCGAACGCGCAGGCGTAGTCGACCCCGGTGCGGCCCATGCCCGCGACCACGATCCGCTGTTTCGTCGCGGAGTCGTTCGAGGCGCTCTGTTGGTTCTCGGCGGTTGCGGCGGAAGGTCGAGCCATCGTGTCGTCATCCTTGTCGATACGAGAAGATGAAGGTACCGAACTACCCGCGCCGGCGGCAAACGCCGGCCCGGGGCGCGCGCTCAGGCGCTCATCTTGAACTGGATGCGGACGTCCTCGCGGTCCGATTCATTGACCCGGTACAGCTCCGCCCGCTCGAGGTGCATGCGATCGGCCACCCACGAGTCGGGGATGGTCTCGAGCCGCGTGTTGAACAGCGTCACCACGTCGTTGTAGAACTCGCGCCGGTCGGCGATCTGGTTCTCCAGCTCGCTGATCCGCTGCTGCAGCGCGCGGAACCCCTGGTCGGCCTTGAGATCCGGGTAGTTCTCCGCCACCGCGAAGATGCCGCCGACCGCCCTGCCGATCATGTTCTCGGCGTCTGCGCGCTGGGCCACCGTGCGCGCCGACTGCAGCGACGCCCGCGCCTCCGCCAGCCGGTCGAACACGGCGCGCTCGTGCTGCATGTACGCCTCGCAGGTCGACACCAGCTTGGGGATCTCGTCGTGGCGCTGCTTCAGCATCACGTCCACGTTCGCCCACGAGCGGGCGATGTTGTTCTTGAGCTCCACGAGCCCGTTGTAGAGCGAGAGGAAGTAGCCGATCGAGCCCACGATCACGAACCCGATCGCCGCCACCCACAGGATCTCCGCCGGATGCATCGTCTTCTCCCTTCGAGTGCCGCCGCACCCGCCCCTGAGCGGGTGCCCGCGGCGGCCTTTCAGTGCAGGAACGGCAGCGCGCCGTTCTTCGCCATCTCCACAAGGCACCAGAGCCCGAACGTCGCCAGCAGCGGCCCGCCCACGAGGCCGCCGAACGCCTTGAACCCGTACTCCGTGGTCATGCTCTTCTCGCTCTGGTCGCTGATGAGGAGCGCGGGGTCGCGCGGGCCCTTGCGGATCACCGCCGTGCAGCGGCCATCGTTCAAGCGCACGTACTTGGCGCCGATCGCGTCGGTGCCCGTGGCCTCGAGCGCCTCGTCGTCCATCGACACCTCGACCGCGCGCGGCCGCGGCTCGGCGCGACCGAGCACGAACACCGCGCGGCCCTCCTCGAGCGCGCGCTCGCGGAAGCGCATGGGGCCGATGCTCCACAGCTTCCACATGCCGAGCGCGCGGTTCTCCATGAAGCTCGAGTAGGGCTCGGGCACGCCGAAGCCATGCGTCTCCTCGCTCACCACGTCGCCGGCACGGATCTCGGCGCCCTGCGGGTAGATCAGCGCCTCGCCGGTGCCGTCGTCGACGTAGAACGGATGGCCCGAGCACTCGCGGTGCACGGTGTGCCACTGCTTCATGCCCTTGTTCGAATCGCGCAGCGTCTGCAGCTCCACCTCCCACCACACGCAGTCGCGGTCGGTGAACGGTCCGCGCGTGCGGCTGCGGCTCTTGAGCGTGCCCTGCAGCTCCACGAGCCCGATCGCCAGCGAGCGCACCTTCGCGGTGGGCGTGTTGCGGATGATCTGCTGCAAGCGGAGGGCTCTGAAGCCGTGGAAGAACGCGAGCCCGCCCGCGCCCATCGCGAACGCCGAGAACGAGAACCCGAGGGCGCCGTGCATCAGAACCGTCCCGCCACGAGTGGGGTCGCGGCCCACGCCAGGTAGAGGAGGCCGGAAAGCACGAGCGCCGGGCCCGCGCCCACGAGGGCCACGCTCCAGAGCGACGGCTTGAGCGCGCGCAGGTCGGGGCGGCCGCAGAACACCTGCGGCCCCGTGCCGTGGTCGCCCGCGAGCCACAGCTCCGTCGTCGCCGGATCGCCCGAGGTGAGCGTGGTGGCGACGCCATCGTCGGTGCCCGTGGCCGCCAGCTCCACGGTCTCGGCGACCGCCTCGGCTTGCTCCGTGTGCGCCACCGCGAGCACCGTGACTTCCGAGCCGCTCTCCAGGGCGCGCTCGACGACGCGGAGCGGCACGCGGCGGTCGCGGAGCCAGCGGATCTCGGCGTTCGACTCCAACAACTCCGTGAGCTGCTGCGGCAGCGTGTCGGAGACCGCGAGCGTCCGCTCTCCCGTCACCGGCGCCTGCCAGCGCGCGCGATCGGGCGAGACGAACGCCGCGACCGAGCCGCACTCGAGCTGGAACGGCCGGCGCTCCGCCACGACGCCGCCCACGCGCGAGTGCTCACCACTGACGTCCAGCTCGTAGCCCGCGCAACGCTTGCCGGAGATGGGCGCGCTCATCAGCCCCTCGGCCGCCACGCGGCCGCGCACCAGCACCCAGCCCGAGGCATCGGGCTCGAGCGGCCGCTCTTCCAGCGAGCCGAGCGCGCGCCGGAGCCGGAGCGCACGCCGTCCCGCGGCGAACAACGGCCCGCCGGCCACCACGCAGGCGGTGGCCGCGAGCAGCCCGAGGGCCGTGACGGGGAGCGGCTGGAGGAGTGCCATGTCCCCTGGACTATCGGCAGGCGGGACTTGGAGTTTGAGCGGCTTTGGCCGGCCCGGTCAGGGCCGCGGCCCGCGCCCTGCGCGGAGCACCCGTTCAGCGGGCGCTGGCGAGCGCCCTTCCGCCGTCGATCGGCATGCAGGCGCCCGTGATCCAGCCTGCCTCGTCGGAGAGCAGGAACAGCACCAGCGCCGTGATGTCGTCGACGCTGCCCACGCGCCCCAGCGGGTGCGTGGTCTTGCCGCGCTCCAGGAACGCCGGGTAGTCGGCGACCGCGTTCGCGACCGTGTGCAGCTCGGTCACCACCACACCCGGGTTCACCGCGTTCACGCGCACGCCGTGCGGGGCGAAGTCCAGGGCCGAGCAGCGCGTGATCATGTCCACCGCCGCCTTGCTCACGCAGTAGGCGGCGAGCCCCGCGTACGGGCGGTTGCTCGCCACCGACGACATGTTGACGACGCTCCCCTTCTTCTTCTTCAAGAGCTCGGCCGCGGCCCGCGTCATCAGGTAGAGCGAGCGTGCGTTGCTGTCCATGACCCGGTCCCACTCGGCCGCGGGCGTGGTGTCGATGGCGCCGTTGCCGATGACGCCGGCGGCGTTGACGAGGCCGTCCAGGCCGCCGAATGCCTGGTCACAGGCAGCGGCCCACGCGGTGCAGATCGCCTCGTCGCGCACGTCGCCCTCGAGCACGAGCGTGTGGCCACCCTTCGCGCGCACCTTCGCCGCCGCCTCGTCGAGGCGTGCGCGCCGGCGGCCGGCGAGCGCGACGCTCGCGCCCTCGCCCGCCAGTGCCAGCGCGCACGCACGCCCGATGCCGGAGGAGCCGCCGGTCACGAGCACGGCCTTGCCCGTGAACCGCCTGCGATCGGTCATGGGGTCGGCAGCTGCCTCAGAAGACGATGCCGAACGTGACCGGGATCACCTGCACCTGGTCCGCGTCGATCATGCCCTTGTTGCTGTAGACGTTGTCGATCCGCCCCTCGACGTAGCCATGCACCATGCTGCCGAGCTTGAACAACGTGCCCACGCCGGCGTTGATGCCGAAGTCGGTGCTGCTGGTGCCGGAGACGTTCGGCACGCCGTTGATGTCGGTCTTGGTGTTGTAGGCGCCGATCCCGCCCACGATGTACGGCCGCACCGGCCCCGAGTGCGTGAGCGCGAACTGTACGTTCGCGATGCCGGCGAAGATCTGCCCGGTGCCGCTCGAGCCGGGCGTCTGCAGCTGCACATCCTTGACGTCGAACTTGGAGAACGTGAAGTCGAGCCGCGGCTGGATCGGGAGCTGGTGCAGGTTGAAGCGCACGAAGCCCTGTCCATTGAAGCCGTTGTCGAACGCGTCCTTCGCGTCCGACACCGGCACCGACACGCCGCCGCCGATGCCGATGCTGACGAGCCGGTTGGAGCCCATCTCCTCTCCACCACTCATCTGCGCGTGCGCGATCGACGACAGGGAGAGAACGGCGACCATGGTGAGCGTGATGCGGACGAGATGACGGATCATGGGGCACCTCCGTGTTGGGAATCCGAAACGGTGGCACGGCCCTGCCACGGGACGCGGAACCTTACGCCCGGCTCGCGGCCGGGGAAACCGGATCTCAGCCCTTCGTGCGCGAGGCCTCGAGCTCGCGCTGCCGCGTCTCGCGCTTCAGGTCGCCGCGGCCGCGGACGTAGCCGAACTGGTAGACGAGCAGGAACGCGATCGCGTGCACCACCCACCAGCCGAACTTGAGGAACTCCAGCCCTTCCGGAAGCGTCATGGTTTGCGTGTTCCTCCATGGATCGCGGCCGCACCTCGCGCACCGAGCGCGCGGAGGAAGTCACGATCCGCTTCGAGCACGTCGTCGAGCGCGATCTCGGCCGGC
>DATLUU010000746.1:0-3813 GCA_035577885.1 Verrucomicrobiia bacterium | reverse complement strand
CCCCACGGCGCCAGCGTTGCCCAGCGGCGTCGCGAGAATCTCACGCAAAGTGTCGGTGGTGAAGCAGGACCTCGTCGCGCTGGCATCACGGCGCCAGCATCACGGCATGCTGGCCGCCGGACGTGGGGCCCGTGCTTCGAGAGATCAGGCGTGCTCACGGCGGCCATCCAGGGCATGCGCGCGCCGCGCCAGTCGCGGGTCGTCGATACGAGCGGCCCAGGCGTCGAAACCGGGTCCGACGCCGCGCCAGCGCAACGACTCCACGTCCGCGAACAGTGGCTCGTCCGCACGCAGCGTCGCCAGGCGCTTGAAGAGCAGCGCAGCCTCGCGTCGAGTCCCCAGCACGTCGTCGGGGAACGATTCGATCGGTCCGTGACGTGCGATCAGCCGCTGCGCCCCCTTCGGCCCGATGCCCGGGATGCCCGGGTAGCCGTCGGACGAGTCGCCGACGAGGGCGAGATAGTCGGGGATCCTCTCGGGGTCGACGCCGAACTTCTCGCGCACGCCGGATGCGTCCCGGATGGCACCGCTGCGACGGTCCACCTGGACCACGCGCCCGTCGTCCACGCATTGGGCGAGGTCCTTGTCGGGGGTCCAGATGCAGACCTTCTCGACACGTGGGTCGGCCGCGGCCAGCCGGGCGGCCGAAGCGAGCGCGTCGTCGGCCTCCAGCTCCACCATCGGCCACACGACCACGCCCATCGCCGACAGCGCCTCTTCGAGCGGGTGGAACTGCGCATGCAGCGCCCGGTCCATGCCCTCGGAGGTCTTGTAGCCGGGCCAGAGCTCGTTACGGAACGACTCGACGACGTGGTCGGTGGCGACGCCGACGTGCGTCGCGTCCTTCTCGAGCATCTCGAGCACGGTGTGAAGCACGCCGGCGACGCCGCCGAGCGGCGCATCCTTACCCTTGTTGTAGTTGCGGGCACCGTAGAAGTGCCGGAACAGCTCGTAGGTGCCGTCGATGAGATGGACGATCATGTTCGATCCCTCGTGCCTCTTCCCGTCCGTGCGGGCTATCGGTCAGCACCGCGGCTGCATGAGCGGAGTCCACCGCTGGGCTAGGTCGCCTCGAACCCCATCTTCTTCAGGAGCGCCCGCCACCGCGGATCACGGTGCAGCGAGCGAAGGCAGGGGTTGGCCTTGACGCTGACGAGTCCGCCGTCGTGCTGCGCGATGGCGCGGTCCAGCCACGCGAACGCATTGTCCGCGTCCTCTCGCACCGCGTAGATCTCCGCGACCTGGAACGCCGAGCCATCCGCGTGGCCCGCGATCAGCTCGTGGAGTGCCTGCGCCGACTCTGCCGGTCTTCCCAGCAGATGCTGGAGGATGGCCCGCGCCCAGAGTCGCCACAGTGCTTCGGGCTCTGCGTCGGCCGCGGCCAGTGCTTCCTCGCTGCGGCCCATGGCAAGGAGCGTCAGCGCCATGACGGCGTGCGTGATCGTGCGTTGGGGCGCAAGCTCCAGCGTCCTGCGGAACATCGCCTCGGCCTCCGCATGCCGGCCCGCGGCCTGGAGCGCCAGGGCGAGCCCATGCGAGCCGACCGCGCTCAAAGGGTCGAGCTCCAGCGCCCGCCGATGGTGGCCGATCGCCAGTTCGAGATGGCCGAGAGCATGGGACAGTGTCGCGGCCCAGCGCAGCACGACCGCGTTCCCGGGCGCCAGCTCCAGGGCGCGCCGCATCGACGCCTCCGCGGCCTTCCAGTCCCAGTCGTAGCTCATCTGGATCCACATCAACGACGAATGGCCTTCGGCGAGGTCCGGCTCGAGCGCCAGCGAGTGCTCGGCCGCCGCACGGGACCGTGCCATCCCCTCGACGATCGGCGCCCACTCGACGCCGGCCTCCCGCCCGTAGGCCCGCGCCAGCTCGGACCACGCGAGCGCGAACCGCGGCTCCAGCTCCACCGCCTGCTTCAGGTACTCGATCGCCTTCGCGGTGTCCGCCTGCGTGAAGCGATCGATGACGAACCGGGCCTTGAGGAAGAGCCGGTGCGCCTCGGGGTCGGTGCTGCGCCCCTTCGCGGCCCTCGACACTTCCGCCTTCGTCTCATCGCTCGCTCGCGAGTCGGCTTCCTCGCCCAGGAGCGTCGTGCGCAGCTCCTTCACCACCGACTTGGCGATGTCGTCCTGCACCGCGAACACGTCGTCGAGCGTGCGATCGTAGGTCTCGGACCAGAGGTGAAAGCCGTCCGCGACCTTCACCAGCTGGACCGAGATGCGCACGCGCTCGCCGGACTTGCGCACGCTGCCCTCCAACACGGTGGCGACGTTGAGCGCGTGGCCGACCTCGGCGATGGTCGTGTCCTTGCCCTTGAAATGGAACGCCGACGTTCGCGCCGCCACCCGCAGCCCGCGGATCTTCGCCAGCATGTTCAGGAGCTCGTCGGCGAGACCATCGGAGAAGTACTCGTCGTCGGCGCTCGCGCTCCGGTTCATGAACGGCAGCACCGCGATCGAGGCGACGTGATGGGACGCGGGCCTCGGGGCGGGCGTGGCGCCGTGCTCGAGCGAACGCCGCAACCCGCGCAGCTCGTTCGCGACGTCGAGCGCGGTCTGGAAGCGCTCGCGGGGCAGCTTGGCGAGACAGCGAGCGAGGATCCTCTCCAGGTCGTGCGGCAGGTCGAAGCGAACGCTGGAGAGCGCTGCCGGCTCGTCGCGCAGGATCGAGGAGCTGACATCGGCGAACGTCGGTCCCGCGAACGGCAGCTTCCCGGTCGCCAGCTCGTAGACGAGGACGCCAAACGAGAACAGGTCCGTGCGCGCATCGACTGCCTCACCGCGGATCTGCTCCGGCGCCATGTACGGAGCCGTGCCCACGATCTCGCCCACCGCGGAGAGCGGCGACGCCATCGTCGCCGCGAGCGTGTTCTGGAGGTCGGGCTCGGGCTGCGTGACCTTGGCGAGGCCGAAGTCCAGGACCTTGACCCGACCTTCGCGCGTCACCATGACGTTCGCGGGCTTCAGGTCCCGATGCACGACGCCGCGCTCGTGCGCGGCGACGAGGGCTTCCGCGACTGGGATCGCGACGTCGAGCACCTGCGCCAGGGGCAGCCCGCCGGGCGCGACGAGCGCCGCGAGGCTCCGGCCCTCGACCAGCTCGAGCGTCAGGAAGCGCGTGCCGCCGACCTCCTCGATCGAGTACAGGGTGACGATGTTCGGATGATTGAGCGCGGCGACGGTCGTGGCCTCGCGCTCGAAGCGGGCAAGCCGCTCGGGCGAGGACGCCACCTCTTCGGGCAGCACCTTGACGGCGACGTCGCGCTTGAGGCGCGTGTCGAGCGCGCGATAGACCTCGCCCATCCCGCCCGCGCCGAGTGGGGCGATGATCTCGTAAGGCCCAAGACGGGTGGCTGGCGTCAGCGGCACCGATGGAATCTACCGCATCTCACCGCACCGAGGCGCGGTAGCCGCCCGGTGTCTGGCCCGTGTGGCGCTTGAACGCCGTGCGGAACGCGGCCTCGGACGCGTAGCCGAGCGAGGCCACGATGCTCTTCAGCGGCTGCTCTCCCGCCTCGATCAGCGTCATCGCCTGGCGCATGCGCCAAGCGGTCACGTATCCGAGCGGGGTCTCGTTGGTCAGCGTCTTGAAGCGCGCCGCGAACGCGGAGCGTGACATGCCAGCGGCTTCCGCGAGCGATTCGATCGTCCATGCATGCCCGGGCGCGGCGTGGAATGCCCCGAGCGCGCGGCCGAGCTGCGGATCGCTGAGCGCGCGCAGCCAGCCGCCGCATTCCGAGGACTGCCCTTCGAGCCAGGCGCGGATCAGGTGGACGAGGATCACCTCGGCGAGCCTGTCGAGCACGGTGGTACGCCC
>DATLUU010000745.1:0-3445 GCA_035577885.1 Verrucomicrobiia bacterium | reverse complement strand
GTGAGCGTGTTCTCGGGCGACATCATTTCACGCACGCTGCTGATCCAGAACACCGGCGGCAGCGAGCTGACGTGGCAGAGCGCGGCCGTCAGCGTCGCCGAGCTCGCGCAGAGCCCGGTGTTCAGCGGGATCGCGGCAGCTACGGGCGCCCCGCCGGCCACGGCGAAGCCCTCATCGGTCGCGATCCCCGGGGTGCCGCCGCTCGATCGCATGTACATGGAGCCACTGAAGGCGGCGCCGGCACCGGTCCGCGGTGGCGGTCGCGCCACGCTCGTGCTGGAGGGCGAAGGGCTTCTCGCGGGAGAGCCGGCACCGGCTCCGGATCCATCGAGCGCCGGCCCGGGCGTTCCCGCCACGGCCACCGCCGCGGCCATCGCACCCATGGCGCTGACCTCGCTCGAGGGCGTGCTCGGTGCGCTGGACGCGGGCGCGGGATCGGTGACGTCGCAGATCCCGCTACGCTACGACTTCCTCGATGGCGAGTCCGGGACGTCGATCGCCGACGGCGGCGGCGACATGTTCGACGGCGGCAACTTCCTCTATGGCGACTTCGGTCCGGTGGCCTACACGAACGGTCCCATCGTGCCCGAGTCGGCGTTTGGACCGGGCGCTCGCTATTTCACGCGCAAGTACCCCGGGCTGTTCGTCCTTGCCGCCGATCTCCACGGCATCGGCGCCTTCAGCGTGAACGGGGACCTCGGCGCCGACGGCTCGGGCGGCGTCGACGGCTCGGTGTTCCAGACGACGCTCGCGGGCGTGACCTACCGCGCGTTCGTCAAACGCGTCTGGGCCGCCGGCGATCCGAGCGTCAACCACATGATCATCGTCGCCAACGCCAGCGCGTCGACCCACGCGTTCTCTACGTCCACGAATAGCGACTACCACCAGGTCTCGGGCCTCGCGACGAGCCCGCGGCTCTACTACCTGCTGTTCGCCTCGAGCGGCGGGAGCTACGTCGGCAACGTCGCCATGCAGCAGATCATGACGACGTTCCTGAACCTGGTGAACCGGGCCCCGCCGTGGCTCGCGGTGGACCCGGACTCGGGTTCCACGCCGGCCGGCGGCAATACGCCTCTGAACGTGCACTTCGATGCCACCGGGCTGCTCGGCGGCGACTACCGCGGCGCGATCGAGGTGGTGAGCAACGATCCCGACGAGAACCCGTTCCTGGTGCCGGTGTCGATGCACGTGACCGGCGCGCCGAGGATCGTGGCCTCGCGCGACACGATCGCGTTCGGCACGCTGTTCACGGGTGCGGCGCGCAACGACTCGGTGGTCGTGCGCAACCCCGGTACCGACGTGCTCCACGTCACCAGTGTCTCCGCCGCACCGGGGGTGTTCACGGTGCCCACGACGCCGTTCGACCTGGCGCCCTCCGCCGAGCGCACGCTCGTCGTGCACTACGCGCCCACGGTGCCGGGTGGCTCGACCGGGGCCCTGACGCTGCTCAGCAACGACCCGGTGCGACCGTCGCTGGACGTCGTCCTCACCGGCAACGCGGTCGATGCGCCGATCGCGGGCGTGGCGCCGCCGTCGCTCAGCTTCAACCTGCC
Source organism: Verrucomicrobiia bacterium (assembly GCA_035577885.1). Classification (GTDB taxonomy): domain Bacteria; phylum Eisenbacteria; class RBG-16-71-46; order RBG-16-71-46; family RBG-16-71-46; genus JAIOPA01. The sequence goes on along the minus strand of DATLUU010000745.1, from coordinate 1,892 downwards.
CGAGGGAGGCCACCAGGAGCTCACGCTGACGCTCTCGAACACGGGCGGCAGCGACCTCACGTTCAATGTCAGCGCCACCTCCGGCGCGCTTGCGACCTGGACACCGGCGATGCCGGAGGCGATCCAGGTCTCGAAGGCGCTGCCGTCGCCGCGGGAAGGTCCGCGGCCGCCACGAGCCTCTGCGGTCGTGCCCGCTCTCGAGCGCCCCCTCTCCGGCAACCACGTGCTCGTGATCGCCGACGGCGGCACTCAGGACGACGTGATCCCCGTGCTCACGGGCGCCGGGTACGTGGTCACGCAGGTGATCGACGACTCGGTCTACGACGGCAGCAATCCGCCGCTCTCGGGCTTCGACCTCGTCGTGTTGCTGGACGGCCCGGGCGTGACGACGAACATGCCCACGGGCGGCCAGACCGCGATCCGGGACTTCGTGCTCGCGGGCGGAGGGATGATCTCGACCGAGTGGCTGGCCTACGAGGTGGCGAACGGCAACTACTCGATCCTGCAGCCCCTGATCCCGCTCACGTGGGTGACCTACGGCGAGGGGCTGTTCACATGGAGCGTCGCCACCGCGCACCCGGTCACGGCCGGGGTGAGCCCGTCGTTCAACGTCTCCACGTCCGCCGACCTGGGCACAGCGAACTCCGGCACCGTGCTGGTGACGAGCAGCTCGGGGAATCCGATGGTGATCGTGAGGCAGGCGGGCCTCGGCCACGTGGTCCACTTCTCCTGTGGTGGGAACTTCAACGGGTTCCATCCGTTCACCGTGCCCGACATGCAGCGCCTGCTCGTGAACGCCGCCAACTGGATGACCGGTGCCGCGGTGCTCGCCACGTCACCCGGGAGCGGTACGGTGCCCGCGCACGGCTCGCTCGAGCTGACCGTGACCGCGGACGTGGGCACGCTGTCCCAGGGCACGTACGACAACACGCTCGTCGTCTCCACGAACGATCCCGTGCATCCGGTGCTGCTGGTGCCGGCGACGATCACGGTGACCGCCGCGCCCAACATCGTCCTGTCGCCCGACACGCTCCGCTTCACGTCCACGGTCGTGGGCGCGAGCCAGGTGGACACGGTGCAGGTCTCGAACCCGGGCTCGCAGACGCTGCACGTCACCTCGGTGGCGGCCGTGGCGCCGTTCAGCGCGCCCGCGGCGGGCTTCGATCTCGCGGCCGGGGCGACGCGCAAGATCCCGGTGACGTTCGCGCCGCTCGCGCCGGGGACATTCACCGGCTCGCTGGCGGTCGCGAGCGACGATCCTGACCGGCCCACGGCGACCGTGACGCTCAAGGGCACCGGCCTCGCGGCCGGTTTGAGCGAGTCGGCGGCGGCGGCGGCGCTCGAGCCTCCGGTGCTGACACTCGCGCTCCAGGGCCTGGTGCCGAACCCGCCGGTCAAGGACCTCGTGGTGGCGTTCTCGCTGCCGAACGCCGAGGCCGCGAGCGTGGAGCTGCTGGACCTGGCCGGGCGCCGTCTGCGCCAGGTCGAGGTGGGCTCCGCCGGACCCGGCCGCCACAGCGTCTCGCTCGGCGCCATGGCAGGGCTCGAGAGCGGCGTCTACTGGGTGAGGCTCCGCCACGGTGGACAGTCGCTCGTGAGCAAGTGTGTACTCATGAGGTGAGCGGGCCGCAGGAACCAGAGCCAGCGGGGGAGAGCCCCCGGCCGCGCGAGCCCGGCGCTCCTCCCGAGCGCTGGGCTCGCGTCGGTGAACGCTTCCACGAGGCGCTGGCGCTCGACGCCGACGAGCGCGGGCACTTCCTCGCCTCGCTGGAGCAGGAGGACGCAGCACTCGCGCGCGAGGTGCGCTCGCTGCTGGGGGCGCACGAGCAGGCGAGCGGTTTCCTTGCCGGCCCGCCGGCGACACCGCCGGCACGAGGGGCTTCGCCCGGCGA
>DATLUU010000744.1:0-4883 GCA_035577885.1 Verrucomicrobiia bacterium | reverse complement strand
CCCGTGACGCGGTTCCGGATGCGATAGCGGCGGATCTGCCGCCGCTCGTGCTTGTTGTGATGTCCGCTCGCCATTATGCCGCTCCCGCCGCCTTGCCGGCCTTACGACGGATGTACTCGCCTTCGTACTTCACGCCCTTGCCCTTGTAGGGCTCGGGCGGGCGGAAGCCGCGGATGTCCGCGGCGACCTGGCCCACGAGCGCCTTGTCGGCGCCGCTGATCGTGAGGCGTGTGGGGTTCTCGACCTTGATGGTGATGCCCGCCGGCGGGTGGAACTCCACCGGGTGGCTGAAGCCCAGCTGCAGCACGAGCTTCTTGCCCTCCATGGCCGCGCGGTATCCGGTGCCGACGATCTCCAGCGTCTTGCTGAAGCCCGCGGTGACGCCGAGCACCATGTTCGCGATCTGCGCGCGCATGGTGCCGAACGCCGGATTGCGCGTGATCTGCCCGGCGCTCACCCTGACCTCGTTGCCCTCGACCACGACCGTGGTGCCGGTGAGCACGAAGTGCTTCAGCTCGGCCTTGGCGCCCTTCACGGTCACGGTCCCGTCGGCGACCGAAACCGTGACGCCGGCCGGGATCGGGACGGGCTGCTTGCCAACTCTCGACATCTCGATGCCCTCCCTTACCAGACCTGGCAGACGAGTTCGCCGCCGAGACCCGCCTCGCGGGCCTCGCGGTCGGTCATGAGACCGCGCGACGTGGACACGACGGACACCCCGAGGCCGCCCATGACGCGCGGGATGCGGGTCTTGGGCACGTAGACGCGGCGACCGGGCTTGCTCACGCGCTTCACGCCCGTGATCACGCAGGTCTCGTCGCCCGTGTACTTCAGGTACACGCGCAGCATGCCCTGCTTCGAGTCCTCGATGACCTTGAAGTTGTTGATGAAGCGCTCGCGCAGCAGCAGCTTCGCCAGCTCCTGCTTGAGCGAAGACGACGGCACGTCGAGCTTGCGGTGCTTGGCACCGATGGCGTTGCGGATGCAGGTGAGGAAGTCCGCGACGGGATCACTGACCGACATGAATCCTCCGAGAACCAGCGTCCAGCCGGGGCTTCGCCCGGCTGCTGCCTGGCTCATTGCATGAAGAGCGACGCGCGCTTTGCGCGCGTATCACCAACTCGACTTGACGACGCCCGGGATCTGACCCGAGAGCGCCAGCTCGCGGAAGCAGATGCGGCACATGCCGAAGTCGCGCAGGAACGCACGCGGCCGCCCACAGCGGTGGCAGCGGTTGTACCCCCGCACCTTGAACTTCGGAACCCGCTTCCACTTCTCGACGATCGACTTCTTCGCCACTTCGGAACCCCCTCGACTTGCGACTAACGCTGCCGGAACGGCATGTTCATGAGCTTCAGCAGCTCCCGGCCTTCTTCATCGTTCTGCGCGGTGGTGACGATGGTCACGTCCATGCCGCGCGGCTTGCCCACCTTCTCGATGTTGATCTCCGGGAAGATGGTCTGCTCGGTGAACCCGACCGAGTAGTTGCCCCGGCCGTCGAACGAACGCGGGGACAGCCCGCGGAAGTCGCGGATGCGGGGCGCGGCCACGTTCACGAGCCGGTCGAAGAACTCGAACATGCGCGCGCCGCGCAGCGTGACCATGCAGCCGATCGGCAGCCCGGCCCGGAGCTTGAAGTTGGAGATCGCCTTCTTCGCCTTGCGGATCGACGGCCGCTGGCCGCTGATCTGCGCCAGCTCGTTCGCCGCGATGTCCACGTTCTTGATGTCGGTGGTCGCGTCGCCCACGCCCATGTTGATGACGATCTTCACGATGCGCGGCGCCTGCATGACGCTCTTGTAGCCGAACTTCTGCATGAGCGCCGGGACCACCTTCTCGCTGTAGTGCACGGCCAGGCGCGGCTTCTCCTTGGGACCGGTCGGCTTGCCGGAGCTGGTCTCGTAGCTCGTGGAGACCGTGGGACGGCCCTTGCCCGGCTCCTTGCCGCCCTTGCCGCCTTCCTTGGCAGCCTTGGCAGGCTTCGCCCCCTCGGCCGCCTCGGCCTTCGGAGCCTTGTCCGCCTTCGGAGCCTTGTCGCCCTTGGGCGCCTTGTCTTCTTTCGCCTTTTCGTCGGCCATCGCTACTCCTTCGACAGCGTGTCGCCGGTCGCCCGACTGACGCGCTCCCTCTTGCCGTCTTTCGTGAACCGGACACCCACGCGCACGCCCTTACCCGCCTTGGGGTCGTAGAGCATGACGTTCGACAGGTGGATCGGCGCCTCCTTCTCGAGGATGCCGCCCTGCTGCGTCTGGCTGCGCGCCCGCGTGTGGCGCTTCACGAAGTTCACCTTCTCCACGATCACCCGGCGCTTGACCTCGTCCACCGAGAGCACGCGCCCGGTCTTTCCCTTGTCGTCACCGGCGATCACCATCACGGTGTCACCCTTGCGGATCTTGATCGCCATCAGATCACCTCCGGAGCGAGCGAGATGATCTTCATGAACTGCTTCTCGCGCAGCTCGCGAGCCACTGGCCCGAAGATGCGGGTGCCGCGCGGCTCCTTCTCGTTGTTGATGAGGACGACCGCGTTCTCGTCGAAGCGGATGTAGGAGCCGTCCTTGCGGCGGACTTCCTTGACCGCGCGCACGACGACCGCCTTCGCGACCTCGCCCTTCTTGACCGCGGCGCCCGGGATCGCGTCCTTCACCGACACGACCACGACGTCACCGAGGCGTCCGTACCGCCGATGATGGCCGCCGAGCACCTTGATGCACTGGGCGCGCTTCGCGCCCGAGTTGTCCGCCACGGTCACCATCGTTCGAAGCTGGATCATTGGCTTGGCTCCCGGGCTACCTGGCGCGCTCGACGAACTCCACGAAGCGCCAGCGCTTGTCCTTGGACATGGGCCGGGTCTCCATGAAGCGAATCACGTCGCCGATCTTGCACTCGTTCTTCTCGTCGTGGACCTTGAACTTCTCCCGCCGCCGCACGTAGCGGCCCACGGTCGTGTGCTGAACGAGTCGCTCGATGGACACGACACAGGTCTTGTCCATGCGATCGCTCACCACCTTACCGGTGCGGATCTTCCTGCGGCTGCGTTCGGTCGTCATCGTGTTCTCGGATCGCGCGGCCTAGCGGCCGGCGCGCTCCTTCTCCTTCAGCACCGTGAGCAGGCGCGCCATCTCGCGGCGGCTCTCGCGGATCTTGAGCGGGTTGTCCAGCTGCTTCATCGTGTTCCGGAAGCGGAGGTTGAACAACTCCTCGCGCAGCTCCGCGACCCGGGTGCGGATCTCGTCCGGACCCATTTTGCGGATGGCGGTCGGCTTCACGCGCTTCGCCATGTCACTCGCCTCCCAGTTGCAGGCGCTCGACGAAGCGCGTCTTGATCGGCAGCTTCGACGCACCCAGGTCGAACGCTTCCCGCGCGAGCTCGCGCGTGATGCCCTCGATCTCGAACAGCACGCGACCGGGCTTGACCACGGCGACCCAGAACTCCGGCGCGCCCTTGCCCTTGCCCATTCGCGTCTCCGCCGGCTTCTTCGTCACCGGCTTGTCCGGGAACACCCGGATCCACACCTTGCCGCCGCGCTTGATCGTGCGCGTGATCGCGACACGGGCCGCCTCGATCTGGCGGCTCGACACCCACGCCGGCTGCGTCGCCTGCAGCCCGAACTCGCCGAAGGCGATGCTCGAGCCACGGTAGGCCTTGCCGGTCATGCGGCCGCGGTGCGCCTTGCGGAACTTGACTCGCTTCGGCATCAACATGACGGGGTCACTCCTACCGGGTCGCCGGGGTCGCGTTCTGGTTCAACGCGGCCTTGTCCAGCACTTCGCCGTGGAACATCCACACCTTCACGCCGCACGTGCCGTAGGCCGTGTTCGCGGTGGCGCGGGCGAAGTCGATGTCCGCGCGCAGGGTGTGCAGGGGCACGCGCCCCTCGCGATAGGTCTCGAACCGGGCCATCTCCGAGCCGCCGAGGCGCCCCGTGCAGTTCACACGAATGCCCTGGGCGCCCGCGCGCATCGACGAGGCGATCGCCTTCTTCATCGCGCGCCGGAACGACACGCGCTGCTCGAGCTGCTTGGCGATGTGCTCGGCGACGAGCTGGGCGTCGAGGTCGGCGCGCTTGATCTCCTCGATGTTCAGCTGCACCTGCTTCTTGGTGAGCTGCTTCATCTCCTCGGAGAGCTTGTCCACCTGCTCGCCCTTGCGGCCGATCACCAGGCCCGGACGCGCGGTCTTGATGCCGATCGTGACCTTCTCGCCCTTGCGCTCGATGGTGATGCGCGAGATGCCGGCCTGATACAAGCGCTTCTTCAAATAGCGCTTGATGAGCAGGTCCTCCTTGAGCATCTCGGCGTAGCCCTTCTTCGCGAACCAGCGCGAATCCCAGGTCTTGACGATGCCGAGCCGGAGCCCGATCGGATTCGTTTTCTGTCCCATTAGGCTTCCTTCGTCGCCACGGTCACCGACACGTGGCTCATGCGCTTCAAGAGCGGCGTCGCCCGGCCCTGCGCGCGCGGCAGCCAGCGCTTGAGGGTCGGCCCGGCGCCGACGACGGCTTCCTTCACGTAGAGGTCCTCGACGCGCACCTTGCCCTCGTGGAGCGCGTTCGCGACCGCGGACTTCAAGACCTTCTGCACGATGCGCGCGCCCAGCTTGGGCGTGAACTGCAGCGTCGTCTGCGCCTGCTCCACGGAGTTGCCGCGGATCAGGTCCAGGACCTGGTTGCACTTCCTCGGCGTGATGCGCACGTAGCGCTGGATGGCTTTGGCTTCCATGATCAGCTCTTCCCGGCCGGAGCCGGCGTCTCCACGGTCTTGGCCTTCTCGGTGTGTCCGCGGAAGATCCGCGTCGGCACGAACTCGCCGAGCTTGTGGCCGACCATGTTCTCGGTGACGTAGATGGGGATGAACTTGTTGCCGTTGTGCACGGCGAGCGTG
>DATLUU010000743.1:0-9090 GCA_035577885.1 Verrucomicrobiia bacterium | reverse complement strand
GTTCGTGCACGGTCCCGGGTCCAGCGTGTCGACGGTCTCCAACAAGACGGCCGGGACGCTCGACTACTTCCTCGGCGACGTCTCGAACGGCGTGACCGCCGGCTCCGGCAACAACCGGGTCAACACCAGCGACCTGTCGTTGCTGGGGGCCCACTACGGCATCTCGGGCGCGGCGGAAGCGCCGTTCGCCTACCTGGACGTGGGACCCACGACCGACTCGAGCCCGAACGGTCGCCCGACGACCGACCACGCGATCAACTTCGAGGACCTGGTCATGTTCGGGCTGCTGTTCCAGCAGGTCTCGGAGCCGGCGGGGATCCCCGCGGCCGCGACCACTCCGCCGATCGCGCACAGCTCGCTCGCGCTGGATGCCGGCACGCGCGCCGTGGTGGGGGACACGATCCGCTGCGCGATCACGCTGCACACGGCCGGAGACGTCCAGGCGGTCTCGATCGCGCTCGCATTCGACTCGACCAAGGTGCGTGCCGTGGGGTTGACCACCGGCGCGCTCTTCAGCGCGGATCGCGGCATCGTGCTGTCACCGCGGCCGGGCGTCGTCGACGCCTCGTTCCTGGGTGCGCACGGCTCCAGCGCAGAAGGCGTGGCGGCCACCGTCGAGTTCGTCGCGATCGCGCCGGGCGACCCGGGGATCCGCGTCCGGAACGTGGACGCGCGCGACGTCGCGAACCACGCGATCACGCTTCCGGCCGAGCTCCACGCACCGACCATCGTGGTGCCGAACGTGACGGCATTCGCGCCGGCGGGACCGAACCCGTTCCGCGGCAGCACGACGTTCGCGCTGGATCTGGCCCAGGCCGCGCGGATCGGGCTCGAGCTCTTCTCGGTGGACGGCCGCCGGGTGCGCACGTTGCTCGACAGGATCTACGAGCCCGGCCGCTACACGCTCACCTGGGACGGGCACGACGACGGCGGACGCACGGTCGCGCCTGGCGTCTACTACGTGCGCTTCGTCGCCGGTGCGAAGCGATTCACGCATTCGGTGGTGCTCCTGCGATGAGAAAGCCAGCCATGAACTCCGCATCCTTCCCGCGCGGCACGGGCGCGCGACTCGCCGGCATCCTCCTCGCCGTGCTGCTCGCCGGTTTCCACGCGGGCGAGGCGTGGGCGCTCAACATCACGAGCATCGCCACCGGCAACTGGAATGCCACTTCGACCTGGTCGAGCAACACCGTGCCGACGTCGGGCGACAACGTCACGATCGCAAACGGGCACACGGTGACGCTCAACACCGCGTCCACGGCATGCCTCAGCCTGACCGTCGGCCAGGGCGTCTCCGGCGTCCTGCAGTACCTGGCCGGCACCGCGAGCACGTTGACCGTGGGCGGCGACGTCACGATCGCGGCCGGAGGCACGCTCCGGACGGCCACCAGCGGGACGGTCGTCACCAACGTGCTCTCGGTCGGCGGGAACCTCACGAACAACGGCACGCTCGACCTGAGCACCACTTCCAACGCCACCGGCGCGACCCTTACGTTCACCGGAGCCGCGAGCGCCACGTTCTCGGGGACCGGCGGCACGACCGACATCCGCACGCTGACGATCAACAAGGGGACGTCGTCGGCGAACGTGCTCGAGCTCTCCACCAGCAACTTCACCGTGCAGGGCACCAGCACCGACGGCGCGCCGTCAGGCTTCCTCACCCTCACGAACGGCACGCTCAAGATCTCCGGCACGTTCTCGGGGACGCACCGCACGTTCACCGTGCCGAACTACGTGATCGGTGCGACCACGGGCTTCTGGCTCAACAATCCCAACTACACGGTGGCCGCCCAGGCCAGTACGCCGACGAACAACGGCCTGCTGCGTCTCAGCCAGGGCACGTTCAACATGGGCAACGCCTCGGGCAACGCCATGGGGGCGGGGACCGGCGCCGTGTTCACGATCGAGGGCGGGACGCTGAACCTTGCCGGGCGGCTCCTCACCGCCAACGCCATCACCTACACCCAGACCGGCGGCACGGTGAACGTGACCACGGTCGGCAACAGCACCAACAATGCGGGCGGCCTCGACCTGAGCTCGGCCTCGAACACGATCACGCTGGGCGGCGGCTCGATCGTCCTGGTGCGCGGGAGCTCGGCCTCGAACAAGCGCGACTACAACCTGAACGGTGCGACGGTCTCGATCACGGGCGGCACGCTGCAGGTGGGGTCCTCGGCGACGCCCGCGGCTTCCGCGTTCGCGCTCTCGGGTCCCATGGCGAACCTGGTCGTGGACAACACCACGACCACGAAGACGGCGCAGCTCTTCGCCGGGAACGCGGCGAGCAGCGCGATCAGCGTGACCATCAGCACCGGCTCCACGCTCGATCTGGCCGGGCGCACGCTCACGGTGACGGGGGCGGCCGTCACCAACAACGGCACGCTCACGGGCACGAGCTCGGGGAGCACGCTCGCGTTCGTCAGCGAGACGCTGGCACAGACGTACACGGGGACCGGCGCCACCTCGAGCCCGCTCGACGGGATCACGGTGGACAGTCCCTCGGGGCTGACGCTCGGCAACAGCACGAACGCGATCACGCTCAACGCGCGGCTGTTCCGCGGCACCGTCACGAACAGCAACAAGCTGACGCTCGGGACCGGCGGCTCGGCGGCCGTGCAGACCGTGATCGGCAAGAGCGGCCTGGCCACGGCGGGCGGTTCGTTCGACGTCGCGCCCGTCTTCAACCTGGGCTCGGGTGCCTACACGGTGAGCTACCAGCCGGAGGGGGGCGCCCGCACCACGGGCGTCGAGATCCCGGGCACGCGCACGATCGCGAACCTCGTCGAGAACAATGCCAACGGCCTCACGCTCGCGGGCGGGAACCTCGGCCTCACCGGCACGCTGACGCTGACGGCGGGCAACGTCACGACCGGGGCGAACACGCTGGCCATCGGCCCGGCAGGCGCCGTGTCGCGCACGAGCGGGCACGTCATCGGGAACCTCAAGAAGAACGTGGCCACGGGCACGAGCGTGGCCCGCACGTTCGAGATCGGGACCGGCTCGAGCTACACGCCCGTGAACCTGCTGTTCGCGAGCGTGACCGGGACGGGCGACCTGACCGCGACGACGGTCGCGAGCGACCACCCGAACCTGACGACGTCGGGGATCAACTTCAATCGCAGCGCCAATCGCTACTGGACGGTGACGAATGCCGGAGTGAGCTTCACGAGCTACGACATCACGCTCAACTTCGTCGCCGGCGACCTCGACCCGGGTGCCAATACGGCCGGCTTCGTGGTTCGCAAGTACAACGCGCCCAACTGGACGGCGCCGTCGACCGGGACGCGCACCGCGACCAGCACCCAGGCGACGGGTCTCACGTCGTTCAGCGACTTCGCGGTCGGCGAGAACTCGTTCAACATCACCGCCTCCGCCGGCGCGAACGGCTCCATCTCGCCTTCGGGCAACATCGTCGTGCAGAACGGCTCGAGCCAGGTGTTCACGTTCACACCGGCTCCGTGCTACAGCGTGGGCGACGTGCTCGTGGACGGGGTATCGGTTGGCGCACCATTGACTTACACGTTCACGAACGTGGTGACCGATCACACGATCTCGGTCTCGTTCGTGAGCGGCTCCACGATCACGGCGACCGCGGGGACCCACGGCAGCATCAGCCCGAGCGGCGCCGCGCTCGTACCGTGCGGCGGCAGCCAGGGCTACACGATCACGCCCGATGTCGACTACATCGTCGGCGATGTGCTCGTCGACGGCGTCTCGGTGGGCCCCGTGACCAGCTACACGTTCACCAACGTGACCACCGCGCACACGATCGCGGCCAGCTTCGTGATCGAGAACAACCCGCCGGTGCTCTCGAACGTGCCGGCCTCGGCCACGATCGACGAGCTGGTCGCCTACACGTTCACCGCCACGGCGACCGACGTCGAGTCGCCGCCCGAGGTGCTGACGTTCTCGCTCGTCGGTGCTCCCGCCGGCGCGAGCATCGATTCGACGACCGGGGTGTTCACGTGGACACCCACCGAGTCGCAAGGCCCTGGGTCCTATCCGTTCGCGGTGCGCGTATACGACGGGAAGTGGAACACCGACGCCGCGATCACGCTCACGGTCGCCGAGGTGAACCTGGCTCCGGTGGTCTCGGGCGTGCCTTCGTCCGCGACGATCCCCGAGCTGGTCGCCACGACGTTCACCGCGAGCGCCACCGATGGTGACGTCCCGGCCCAGGCGCTCACGTTCTCGCTGGTCGGAGCCCCCGCGGGCGCCAGCATCGACGCCTCGACGGGAGCCTTCTCCTGGACGCCAAGCGAGGCGCAGGGGCCGGGCACGTACCCGTTCGCCGTTCGCGTGAGTGATGGATTCACGACGACCGACGCGCCGATCACGCTGGAGGTGACGGAGGTGAACCTCCCGCCGGTGCTCTCGGGCGTCCCCACGGCAGTCTCGGTGCCCGAGCTGGTCCCGTACACGTTCACGGCCACGGCGAACGATCCCGACGTTCCCGCGCAGACGCTCACGTTCTCGCTCGTCGGAGCACCGTCCGGAGCGGCGATCGAGCCCGGGACGGGCGTCTTCACCTGGACCCCGGGGGCGGACCAGACCGGCGCCAACGGGTTCGTCGTGCGGGTCTCCGACGGCGTCGTGGACAGCGATGCCGCGATCACGATCACGGTCACGATCCCCGGGCTCACGAGTCTCACCGCGACGCAGCTCAAGGCGGGAAACGACGGCAGCGGCCGGACGCAGATCCAACTCGCGTGGTCCGCGGTGCCGAGCCCTCAGACCGTCGAGGTCTACCGCGCGGGCTTCGGCGGCTATCCGCGCTACGACGACGCCGGCGGCCACGCGCCGGCCACGCCCTCGTACCCGCCGGGCGCGCCGTGGACGCTCACCGGCGTGACCGCGTCCGGGATGACCGATCAGCCGCCGGCACGTGACTACTACTACTACGTCGCGTTCGTCCACGGCGCGAACTCGGCCGTCTCGCCGGTCTCCAACAAGACGTCCGGCACGCTCGACTACCACCTCGGTGACGTCTCCGACGGCGCGACCGTGGGGCAGGGGGACAACGCGGTGACCACGGCCGACCTGTCGCTGCTCGGCGCGCACTATGGCCTCGAGGGACCGGAGGCGCTGCTCTACGACTATCTCGACGTCGGCCCCACCGTGGATTACTCCACCGACGCGCTGCCGCTGACCGACGGCTTCATCGACTTCGAAGACCTGATCGTGCTCGCGATCAACGTCGACGCCGTGTCCACGCCGGCCTCGGCCCCGGCGATCGCACACGGGCCGGCCGCCGCGCGCGACGCGCTGACGCTGGACGCCGCGGGCGCGCTGGCGGTGGGCGACACGACCCGCTTGGCCGTCCGGCTCGCCACGACGGGCGACGTGCAGGGCCTGTCGCTGCAGCTCGCCTGGGATGCGGCGCGGGTACGGCCACTCGGGATCGAGCCGGGCGACCTCATGGCGTCCTCGCGCGGCCTCGTGCTCTCGCCACGGCCGGGAGCCGTCGACGCCGCGTTCCTGGGCGCGGGCGGGGCGCGCGGCGAAGGCGTGCTCGCCACGTTCAGCTTCGTGGCACTCGTGGCCGGCGACCCGGGCATCCACGTCGCCCGCCTGATCGCGCGCGATCCCAAGAACCACAAGGTCGAGCTGCCCATCGCGTGGACCTCACCGCCGCGCGTGGTGCCCACGGTGACCACGCTCGCGCCGGCGGCCCCGAATCCGTTCCAGCGCCGGACCACGCTGTCGTTCGACCTCGCGCAGGCAGGACACGTCGATCTCGCGCTCTACTCGGTCGATGGCCGCTGCGTGCGCACGCTCGTGGACGGCGTGCGCGAGGCGGGCCAGTACCCGATCGAGTGGGACGGGCGGGACGCTCACGGCAATGCGGCCGCACCGGGTGTCTATTACGCGCGGTTCCGGTCCGGCTCGAAGAGCTTCACCCGGGCGATCGTGCTCCTGCCCTAAGAGCGCCGCCGCACCACCACGGCGTCGCCCTCGCCGATCCCGAGCCGATCGGACGCGGCGCCGCCCACCTGGGCGATCTCGAGCCGGCCGCTCGAGCCGAGGATCGCGACCAGCGTGCCCACCGGCGCGTCGCCGTACGAGCGCGACAGCCCCTCGATGTTGCGGTCGAGCACGCGCACCTCGAGCAACGCGTCCCGGGCGTCCTCGCCGAACGCCGCCGCGATCGAGGTCGAGGTCAGGTTCGTGAGCGCGTTGCCGAAGCGGTCGAGGAACACGACGTGGCCGACGAGCGAGCCGCTGCGGCGCTCGGGCTCGTGCTGCGGCAGCCGCACCGGGTCGGTGATGCGCGGGCCCAGCGACGCGATCGACTCGCCGCGCGCGAGCCGCGCTGCGACCGGCGCGAACACGTCGCGGCCGTGGAACGTGCGGCTCACCGGCTGGCGGAAGTGCTTCTCGAACGCCAGCTCGTGCACCAGGCTGTGCGGGTCGACGAACGCCCACTCGAGGAGCCCGTTGTCGGGCCCCACGAACACCTGGCCGTGGGCGATGGCGGCGATGGCGCGCCGCGACGTGCCCACGCCCGGGTCCACGACCGCGAGGTGCACCGTGCCCGGCGGGAAGTCGGGACAGGCGGCCTCGAGCATGAACGCGCCGTGCGCGACGTTCGCGGGCGGGATCGAATGCGACAGGTCGACGACGTGCGCGTCCGGGGCCAGCGAGTGGAGCACGCCGTGCACGACGCCCACGAACCAGTCGGTGTGCCCGAAGTCGGAGAGGAACGTGATGATGGGGCGGGTCATGGAAGGCGCGCAGCCTAACCTGCCCTTGGCCCCCGCGCTATGCCGCCCGCCGCGTCTCCCCGGCGCCGTCGTCCGGACGTGTCCCGGCGGGGAGCGCGAGCGCTCCACGCACCTTGCCGACGAACGCGTCGAACGTGAATGGCTTCTGCAGGAACGCGGGATCGCTGCGCGAGACGCCGTGCCGGCCGATGGCCTCGTCCGAGTGCCCCGAGGTGAACAGCACGCGCAGCGAGGGGCGCTCCGAGCGCAGCTTGTCGGCGAGCTCGGTGCCGCTCATGCCCGGGAGCATGACGTCGGTGATCAGCAGGTCGATCGGCTGGGTCGCGCGGTGCGCCACCGTGAGCGCCTCGGGACCGGTCGCTGCCTCGAGCACGTGGAACCCGCTCGCCACCAGCATCTCGCCGGCGATCGCGCGCACCGAGGCCTCGTCCTCGACCAGGAGCAGCGTCGGTCCCGAGCCGGTGGCGCGCGCGGCCGGCGCGCTCGCCGGCGACTCGGGCGCCGCGTGCGACTCGGGGGAGTTGGTGAGCAGCTTGCGCATCAGCTCGCGCGTACTCGGCGCGGACACGTCGAGCTCGCCCGAGGCGCTCTCCGGAAGCGGCTGGCGGCTGAACACCAGGAGCTGCCGCGTCAGCGCCGCGGCGCGCTCGGCGGCGCGCCGCACCTCCCCGAGGCAGCGCCTGGACTCGGCGTCGGCCGGCTGGCGATGCTGGAGCAGCGTGCAGTAGCCGAGGATGGTGGTGAGCGAGTCGTTGAAGTCGTGCGCCACGCCGCCGGCCAGCCGGCCGAGCGCATCCAGCTTGAGTGACTGGCGCGTCTCGTCCTCTGCCCGGCGGCGCTGGCTCACGTCGGTGGCGATGCCGATCACGCCCGCGACCTGGCCGGTCTCGTCGTGCATCGGCGTGTACCGGGTCTCGAACGCGAGCGGCCCCACGTCCACGACGTCGGTGAAGTCCTCGCCCGCGAGCGCGCGCTTCAGGTTCCCGACGATGCGCGGCACGTCGCGGTAGGCCTCGAACGCGGAGCAGCCCACCATCTCGCCGGGCTTCAAGCCCAGGGGCTCGAGCCCGCGGCCCTCGGAGAGCGTGAACCGGCCCGCGGCATCGATCGCGAACAGCACGATGGGCGCGTTGGAGACCACGGCGTGGAGCTGCTCCTGAACGCGCTTCAGGGGGCCCAGCTCGGTGAGGTCCTGCATCATCACCAGCACTTCCTGAGGGCGCCCGTCCACGCCGCGGATGGGCAGCGCGGTCACGTACAGCGTGCGCGCGCGGCTTGACCCGGCCTTTTCCCACTCGCCGCGCATCTCCAGGTGCACGGGCTGGTTCGCGGACAGCGCGCGGGCGACGGGGCAGTGCTCGCACTCGCTCGATCCCTGGGCGAACGAGGAGCACACGTCGCGGCAGGTGCGGCCCGGCCACGACCCGCCCCCGGGCGGCGCGTGGCCCCCGCTCATGGTGCGGTTCACCCAGCGCACCGTGCTCGTGGGATCCACGACATAGGCGTAGAGGTCGGCCTGATTGACGATGGCCGCGAACTTCTGGCGCTCGCGGTCGAGCACGCGCACCTGCTGGTCGAGCTGCCCGAACCAGCGCTTCTGCTGCTCCGCGGTGGCGCGCAACGCCGCTTCGCGGCGCTGGCGCACGACCGCCTCGGTGACGAGCTTCTCCAGCTGCTCGAGCTGCGACAGCTGCGCCGGCGTGACGCGCGCGCGCGACGACCACAGCGCCACCGCACCCAGGCTCCTGCCCTGCGCGCGCAGCAGCACCACGCGGATGCCGCCCGACCCAGCTTCGCCGGGTGCCCCGCCTTCGCGCGGCGGCAGCGACAGCGGCTCGCCGCTCTTCGCCGACTGCAGCGCGAACGACCTGAGCTGGCGGCCGATCGGCTCGCCCGCGAGGTTGGCGCCCGGGTGCCAGGCCTCCTCGAGCACCTGCTCGGCTTCGATCGTGAACGCTGCCGCGGCCGGGGCGTCCACGATCGACGCCATCAACGCCACCGCCTCCTCCAGCACACGCTGGACGGAGTCCGCTCCCAGCAACTGGAGCAGGTGCGAGGTCAGGCGCTCCGGCTCGCCCCCGGGGCGGGACGCAGGCATCGCGACGTTCCCCTAGGCCGCGCGCGACAGGGGCGCGCGGCGGTCGTACGCCTTCGCCAGGCGGTCGGCCACGCGCTGCACGCTCGCCACCGCCACGTCGTCGAACGCGGCGAGCATGTGGCTGTCGATGTCGATCTGGGCGTGGATCGTGTCGCCCGAGCGGATGAGCACGACCAGCTCCGACTTGGTCTCGCTGCTGCACGGCAGGTAGTTCTCGTGCCGGCTCACGTCGGGGATGTTCATGTTGCGCTTCTCCGCCACCGCGGA
>DATLUU010000742.1:0-6385 GCA_035577885.1 Verrucomicrobiia bacterium | reverse complement strand
GAGCTGGCGCTCGATCTCGCCGACCGTGCGCTCCGATGCCGCCAGCAGCTGCAGCATGGCGCGGCGGGTCGGCTCGGCGAGGATGGCGAACGTGGTCTCCATGGCTCATATATTCCAGCTGGAGTATATGCTTGTCAAGGCATTTTGTGGACACGGTCGTGGGCCCTGGGCGGGCCTCCCCCATGCTCGCGCCATGGGACGAAGAAGGGCGGCGGGCCCAACGCCCACCGCCCTTCGCATGCCGCGGCGACTCTAGCCGTGCTGCTGCGCCATCTTCGCCATGAACTCCTTCCCCCGCTTCTCCATCTCCTGCGGGGTCAGGTCCTCGACGCGTTCCGCGATCGCCCACTGGTGGCCGAACGGGTCGCGCACGATGCCGTAGTGGTCACCCCAGAACTGGTCGGTGATCGGCATGACTTCCTTCGCGCCCGCGGAGATCGCCTGCTTGAAGAACTTGTCGCTGTTGGCGGTATAGAAGTTGATCGTGACCGGCGTGCCCCCGAGCGCGAGCGGCGACTTGCCGCCCTCGGGCATCGGCATCTCGTCGTTCAGGAAGAACAGCGCGTCACCGAGCTTGAGCGTGGCGTGCATGATCTTGCCATCGGGGCCGGGAAAGCGACTGATCTCGGTGGCGCCGAACGCCTTCTTGTAGAAGTCGATGGCCTTGTCCGCGTTCTTGCAGACGAGGTGGATCGAGACGGTGTGCTGCCCATCGGGGACGGGGCCCTTCGGTTTCGCCATGACGGTTCTCCTCATTGAGGCGGCCAGGACGGACTTCCCTGTCTCGCCACGAACTGCGGAGCCGTCCAGTGGCCGCGCAGCGCGGGGGTGACGGGGCGGGATGCTAGCGCAGGATCACGTCAGGTTGTGATGGATTCTGACGGATGCGGCCGGGCGCCGTAAATCGCGAGACCGACGACGGTTGTGCCGACGAGTGTGAGCACGATCTTGCGCGCGAACTGGCCCGGGTCCCGCACATCGATGATGGGAAAGATCGACAGCACGGAGTAGAGCACCGAGACGAGGAGTCCCGCTGCCGAGGCCAACTGCAGCCAGCGGGGCGGGCGCGCGCCCAGACGACGCGCGCCGAAGATCGGAATCGCGAACAGCGCGATGTAGGTGAACGCATAGAGGATCCCGCCGGCGTTCTCCAGCAGCTGGAACGCCTCCTGCAGGCCGACGCCGATCTGCCCGACCAGGGTCAGGGCCAGCGTGATACCGCCGACGAAGAAGATGGAGTGGTGCGGCGTCTGGAATCGTGGATGCAGCTTCGAGAACCACTTCGGGACCAGGCGGTCCCAGCCGGCGACCATGGGCAGCCGCGTGTTCCCCGCGAAGATCAGCGCGACGTTGCCACACTGACGCATCAGCAGGAACAGGATCAGCATCGGCACGATGATGCGGCCAACGCCGAGACCGCTGAAGCCCATCGTCAACGTCTGCGGGATCGGGCTGACGAGATCGATCTGGTCCTGGGGCACGATCGCGAGCACGCTCGTCGTGCCCAAGATGAACATCGCCGCGATGATCGGCACCGCGACCAGCACGGACCTTCCCACCGTCCGCGCCGGGTCCCGGCACTCGCCGGCGAGGATCGCGACGTACTCGAAACCGCTCAACGCGCCGAGTGCCATCTTGCCGAAGATGTTGAGGCTGTAGAGCGTCACGCTCGGCATGGCGACCCTGAGCGCCTGGGTGCTCGCCGGCGTCCGGCGTGACACCGCCAGGACCAGGGCCGCGATCAGCGCCAGGTAGGTCAGGAACTGCGACGCACCGCCCAGTCCCTGCAGCCACTTGCTCACCTTGAGGCCGAACAGCGACACGATCGTGAGCGCGATGACCGCGAGCGCGCTCACGACCGGCGTGTACCACGGGGCGTGCACGAAGCTCGCGCCGAGTGGGCCGATCAGGTACGAGACGTTCGTCGCGATCACCACGCCGAACACGCCGATGATGAGAATGGTGTACGCCCACAGATACCAGGCGGTGAGGAATCCCCAGAAGTCGCCGAGTCCGACGGTCGCCCACTGATAGAGCCCGCCTTCGAGCGGCATGCGGCGATTCAGGTAGATCACGACCGCCGCCTGGGGCAGGTAGAAGAGCAGGATCGCCAGCGACCAGAAGACGACGTGCGAGGGTCCGAGCTTCGCCGCGGTTCCGACCCAGGCGGAGCCCACGACGTACATGACCTGCGTGAGCACGAGGCTGACGAGCCCGAGCTCCTTTCGCAGGCGCGCGCTGTGCGCCTCGACATCGGCGATCCGGGCGGCCGTCGCCTGAGCGCCGGGCGCTACTCCCACCTCAGCGCTTCCACCGGGTCCAGGCGCGAGGCGCGGATCGCCGGCAGGATGCCGAACACGACCCCGACCGCGGAGCAGAACAGCAGGCCGATGACGGCCCATTCCAGCGGCACGCGCGGCTGGAAGTGGGCCCACAGCGCGACGACGTTGCCGAGCGCGAAGCCCATGACCACGCCGCCGACGCCGCCCGCGTTGCAGAGCAGCACCGCCTCCATCAGGAACTGGTTGCGGATGCTGGCGATCGGGGCGCCGAGCGCCTTGCGGAGCCCGATCTCCCGCGTGCGCTCGGTCACCGCCACGAGCATGATGTTCATGATGCCGATGCCGGCGACGATGAGCGCCACGATGCCGATGATGAAGCCGGCGACCTTCACTCCCAGGCTCATTTTGTTGAACTGGGTGATCAGGCTGGCGCTGTTGTAGAAGCTGAAGTTGTCGGGTTGGCCCGGCTTCACCCCACGCTGCGTGCGCAGGATCTGCCGGGTCTGGCTGATCGCCTCGTCCATCAGCTCGGGCGTCTTGGCGCGGACCGTGATGTTGACCGAGCGGGCGTTGCCCTGCCGGTCGACCAGCCCGTAGGTGTCGACGAACGTGGATACCGGCATCAGGACGTAGTTGTCGAAGCTGCCTCCGAACGCTGACTTCTTCTCGTCGAACACGCCCACGACCTCGTACTTCCGGTGGTCGACCAGGATCTCGCGTCCGATGGGATCGACGAACGGGAACAGCTTCCGGGCGACGGCGAAGCCGATGACGACCACCTTCGCGTGCCCACGCACGTCGAGCGGCGACAGGTTCCGCCCACGACCCACGTAGTGGGTGTTGTTCGCGGGATACTCGGGTGTGCCGCCGCAGATCGACAGGTTCGGGTTCGTGGTCGTTCCGCGATACTGGGCGGTGAAGCCGAAGTCCCAGAGCTCCGAGCCCACGAGGTCCACGGTGGGCACGTTCCCGCGGATCGCATCCGCGTTCGCGAGCGTGAGCGGCGGCCGGCGCGCGGCCTTCCTGCGCTCGGCGTCCGTCGACTGGCCGGCGGGCCACTTCTGCACCTGGAACGTCTGCGCCCCGAGCACGCTCATCTCCTTTTCGAGCGTGGCCTGGACGAGCGAGATCGCGGTCATCACCGAGATGATCGAGGCCACCCCGGCGACGATGCCCAGCAGCGTCAGCGCGGTGCGGAGCTTGTTGGTGAGGATCGCGCCGAGCGACATCGCCAGCAGGTCGCGGGGATTCACGACGGGGTCCTCACTCGTACCGGAGCGCTTCGATGGGGTCGAGGCGCGCCCCGCGCCAGGCCGGCGCCACGCCGGCCGCCACGCCCACCGACACCGAGACCAGGACCGCGACGCCCACGATCGGCAAGGACAGGCTCGCCGGCATCACGCTCGCGTTCAGGACCGCGGTGACGATGGTCGCGATCAGGATGCCGGCGGCGCCACCCATGAGGCAGATCGCGGAGGATTCGAACAGGAACTGCATCAGGATGCTGCGGCGCGTGGCGCCGATCGCCTTGCGGATGCCGATCTCGCGGGTGCGCTCGGTGACCGACACGATCATGATGTTCATGACGCCGATCGCGCCCACGAACAGCGAGAAGCTGGTGACCACGAGCCCGACC
The DNA here is from genome assembly GCA_035577885.1 of Verrucomicrobiia bacterium. GTDB lineage: Bacteria > Eisenbacteria > RBG-16-71-46 > RBG-16-71-46 > RBG-16-71-46 > JAIOPA01. Next base: position 2,467 of record DATLUU010000742.1, on the reverse strand, counting down.
AGGAGCACCACGCCCATCATGCTGTTGAACGTCCCCACCAGCGTGTCCAGCTTGTTGATCGAGAAGTTGTCGGGCTCGCTGGGCCGCAGTCCCCGCACCTTCCGCATCTCGCCCTTCACCTCGTACTCGAGATCGGCCATCGCCGCCGGCGAGGGCGCCTTCACCGCGATGTTCACGTCGACGTGGCCGCGGCGGCCGCCGAACACGCGCACGAACGTGGTGATGGGGATGTAGACCCGCTGGTCGAAGTTGGGCCCGCCGAAGAAGTTGCCGCCCTGCTTCTCCATCACGCCGACGACGCGGAAGTCGTTGGCGCCGATCCGGAGCGTGCGAAAGACGGGATCCACGCCCTTGAAGAGCTTGTCGCGGATCTCGCTGCCGATCACACAGACGTTGCGCTTGCTCCAGAGGTCGAACGGCATGAGGAATCGGCCGGACTGGGGCTGGGCCAGCGAGAACAGGGTCTGCTTCTCGGTGGTGCCGATGACGGTCACGCCCTCGAGCGTCTCCGAGCCATGCTTCAGGTCGGCGCGGCTGTTGAGGGAGGGATTGACCAGTGCCCGGCCGCGCAATCGGGCCTCGAGCGAGCGCGCCTCCCGCAGCTCCAGCCCGGGGCGATTGCGGTAGAGAAAGAAGTCGTTCATCACCACCCACGGCATGCGCGAGACGTAGATCACGTCGGAACCGACGGCCGAGAAGCTCTCGCGGAACTTGTTCCGCAGGCCGTTCACCGCGGTCATCGTGGTGACGACGGCGACGATGCCGATGATGATGCCGAGCGTGGTGAGCCCGCCCCGGACCTTGTTGGCCCAGAGCGCACGCAGTGCGATGCGCATCGATTCGCCCACCATCGCCAGCGATCTCATCGTGCCGTCGACTCCTACCCGCGCGTGGCGCTCGCCTCGGACTGGTCGGGCTTCTTCTCGTTGTTGATCCGCACCAGCGCTCCGTTGTCGAGATCCTTGGAGATGGCGCGGTAGCTGCCGGAGACGACCTCGTCGCCTTCCTTCAAGCCGTCGAGGATCTCGATGCGCTCGTCGCTCTGGATCCCGGTCTTCACCTGGTGGGCCACGGCCTTGCCGCTCTCGATGCAGAACACGACCTCGACGAACCCGTCGCGGTCGGCCTTGAACCGTTTCGCCGCGTCCTTGCGCTTCTCGCCCTTCTGTACGAGCTGATCGATGGTGCGCAGGGCCACGCACTGGATCGGCACGCTCAGGGCACTGGGATTGGTCTTGGTCACGATGTCGGCGCTCGCCGTCATGCCCGGGCGCAGCGTCTGCGGCGGGTTGGCGATCGCGATCTTGATCTCGAACTCGGTCTTCTGCTCGCTGGTGCCGGCAGCCGCCGTGTTGGCGCTGCTGCTGATGTCGGACACGGTGCCCTTGAGCGGCGTGGTGAGCAGCGCGTCGGTCTGCACCTCCGCCGCCTCACCCCGCTGGATGGCGACGATGTCGTTCTCGTCGACGTTGACCTGTGCCTCCATCTCCCGCAGGTCGGCGATGACCATGATCACATCGGCCTGGAACTGCGAGCCGAGCGCGATCTCACCCACCTCCTTGTTGAGCGCGCTGACCGTGCCCGACATGGGCGCGTAGATCGTGGTCTTGGAGAGGTCGTCGCGGGCCTGCTTGAGCGCCGCTTTCGCCTGCTCCACGACTTCGATCGCGGACTTGGAGCGCGCGCCCTCCACCTGCCAGGCGGTCTGCTTGGCGTCGAACTCGGCCTGCGACTGGAGGTGCTGCTCGAGCATCCCCTTCGCGCGCGTGTACTCGCGCTCGGCCTGGTTGAAGTTCTGCTCCGCGAGCGTGGCGTTGGCCTGCGCCGAGCGCACGTTGGCCTCGGCGCTCTCGACCGCGGCCAGGTAGCGCTCGCGGTCCAGCTCGACCAGGAGGGCACCCTTCTCCACCCACTGGCCCTCCACCACCCCGAGCCGCTTGATCTTGGCGCTCACGTCGGCGCTGATCTTGATCTGCGTGCGCGGCTGGATGCGGCCGGTCGCATTGACCTTCTGCACGATCTCCTGTCGCGCGACCTTGGCCGTCTGCACCTCGACGCCCTTGCTGCCGCGCCCGCGCATCGTCATGCCGAGCACGACCACGGTGAGGAGCACGAGGGCGGTGACCACCCACACGAATCTCTTCTTGAGCATGCCGCGGTCTCCAGGCTCGGCGCGTTCGGGCGCCTCGAGGCGTCGATGGGGGGCTTACGCGCGGGCCGGCCGGAAGGTTACCGCAAGGCCACCCGCGGGCCCGCCCAGCCCCCCGACAAAGCCCCGAACGCCGCCTTTGGGCTTCCCGGCGAATCAGCGGTAGCGGGCCTTGAGGGCTCCCCAGGTCACGCGCGGCAACGCGGTAGCGCCATCCCGGCCGAACACCTGCACATGGCAGTTGCTCTCGCCGACATAGATCCGCTCGAGCATGTCGACCTCGACTTCGCTGGGACCGAAGAGGTAGCCGGGGTCCAG
>DATLUU010000741.1:0-17329 GCA_035577885.1 Verrucomicrobiia bacterium | reverse complement strand
TTCAGCACCAGCACCATGGCGCCGCTCGTCTCCGCGATGCCGCGATTGACGGCCTTCGCGTAGCCCAGGTTCGCGCCCGTGCGCACCAGTCGCGCCCACGGCGCCTCACTCGCCACGCACTCCGGCGTGCCGTCGCGCGAGTCGTTGTCGAGCACGAGGCACTCCCATGTGAGCGGCGGGGCACTCGCCTCGCTCGCGCGCACCCCCGCATCGAGCGAGCGCAGGCAATGGAGGATGTGGTCCCTGGACTGGTAGGTGACGACGACGACCGACAGATCCATGCGCGAGTGCGGGGAAATGGGAGGGACCGTGGCCGCGGCGTGCGGCGCGCGCACTCTACCCGACAGCAAGACGCCGGGCGGAGCAGGCGATGAGGCCGCTCACACCCGGCGTGCTTGGAAAAAAATGACGAACGACGCGACTTTGGTCGAGCCTCTCCCCACGTCTCTCTCCGGGCCCGACTTCAAGTCAGCACTCGTTCGTCGCTGAGGATTGTCGGTGAAGGCTACGATTCGTGCAACCCCATATTCCGTGTTTGGAACATTTTTCCCAAGTCCTGATCGATGATTCCAAACCCCGGTCAGTTCTGGGCTTACAGCCGCGGAAACCACCGTACCCCGCGTCGGGTCCCGTGGCCTGGGCGGCCAAAATGTTGCCAATGCGAGAGTTCTCTTGAGGCCGGCGTGCACGGCCTGTCGCCTCAGCCGACACAGAGTCTTCTCACTGCTCACTGCTTTAAAGAGGCTGGCCCCGTTCGCGAGATTCCATTCTCGCCAACGCCATCAACAGGCGGAGCCGCCGTCCCGCCGGCCTACGGCCCGAGGACCTGCTCGAACCAGGCATTCATGCGCGCCACGTGGCTGCCCGGCCAGAACCAGCGTCCGCACGAGGGGCACCACGTGAGCGGCCATCCCGAGCGCGTGATCCGTGCCGGCACCTCGCCCATGGCCTCGAACGACGAGCGCGATTGAAGCGCCACGTTGCAGCCGGGGCAGCGGCTCCATCGCGCTCCCGACGGCGCGTGACGAGCCGTCACCGCGCGCACCGCGCCCGCGTCGTCGCCGCGCGCGACGCGCACCACCGCAACCGCACCCTGCGCACGCGGACGACGCGCCGACAGCGTGAGCACGGTCCGGCCCTGCGCCGCGGCCACCGCGAACAGCTCCTCCAGCCGGGCGCCGCGATGGGTGGCGACGTCGTAGCCCAGGAACCGCAGGCGCCGGGCGAGCTGGTCCAGCGAGGAGTCGGTCACGAACCGCGTCGGCTCCACCCGTCCCCTCCGTTGTGCTCCGAAGATTGCAGATGACGATAAAATCAAGGGTTTACGGTACTTCCGGGCGCCCGGTGGCAGCTGGTTGTATCGGCGCGGTGCCCCATCTGCAATCTTCGGAGCACCATACCCCCGATTGACTCGACCCCGCGCGTCCCCCACTTTCCGTGACATGCGAAGTCCCCGCGGGCGATCCGGGCCCGGTCTAGACCAGCCCGAGTTCGCCACTCTCCATCTCGACCGGCGCCGATTCCTTGTCGTGCTCGGGGGGATCGCGGCCCTGCGCGCGGCGGCACCGGCGATCGCGTGGGCGAAGCGCGCGGCGAACACGCTGCCCGCGCTCCAGCCGTGGACGCTTCCCGACGCGCTGCCCGCGAACCCGGTGGAAGCGGGGCGCGCGCTGGTCGGCTCGGCGGTGCTGGCACCCAGCTACTTCAATGCCCAGCCGTGGCGATTCGAGGTCGACCCGGGCGAGGTGCGCGTGCTGCTCGATCCTCAGCGCACGCTGCCGCTCGCGGATCCCGATCAGCGCTTCGCGCAGATGTCGCTCGGGGCGGCGCTGGAGAACCTGCTCGTGGCGGCACGAGCGTGGGGACAGCAGCCGAGCGTGCGCTACCTGCCCTGGGGCACGACGCCGCGCCCGGGCTCGTCGCTGGTGGCGGCCGCGGTGTCGTGGCAGCCCGCGGAGCGGAGCCGCGACCGGCTGCTCTATTCCGCGCTCATCGAGCGGCGCTCGAACCCGCGCCCGTTCGACGGCCGCGCGATCGCGATCCAGAGCCGCACACAGCTCCTGTCGCAGGTGGGCGAGGAGGTGCGCGTGCACTGGCTCGAGGATCACGACGACGTGCGCGCGGTCGGCGACATCGTGCACGACGCGGTGGAAGAAGTGATGGCCGACAAGCGCGCGCAGTCGGAGCGCACGACATGGCTGCGCGGCTCGGACGGGGACATCCGCGACCACGGCGACGGGATCACCGCGGAGCGGCTGGGCCTGGGCGGTCCGGCGCGCTGGTTCGCGGGCCGCTCGCTGCGGCCTGAGAGTCGTTTCTACGGCTGGGGCAGCTCGAGCCTGGCCAAGGACACGCGGGACCTGGTGCGCAGCTCGGGTGCGCTGGCGTTGCTGACGCTGCCGCAGCGGAGCGATGCGGGCTGGCTGGTGGGTGGCCAGGCGTACGAGCGCTTCGCCCTGCGCGCGGCGACGCTGGGAGTGGCCCAGCACCCACTCGCGGCGCCGGTCGCCTCCGAGCGCCACCGCCTGATCATGGCGCAGCGTTTCCACGCCGAGGGCGAAGAACCGCTCCTGCTGGTCCGCCTCGGCCACGCCAAACCGCCGTCGCCGACGGCCCGCCGTGGCGTAGCCCTGGTGAGCACCTACCGCACGTCGTAGTCCCGGATTCAGCTGCCGCTGACGGTCATCTCGGCGATGAGGAGCGTGGGGCAGGCGATCGAGGAGCGCCATTCGAGGTCGTTCCCGACCGCAGCGATCGCGCGCAGCATCTCGAGCGAGTTGCCCGCGACCGTCACCCCGTCCACCGGGTACGCCTTCTCGCCCTTCTCGATCCAGTAGCCCTGCGCCTGGAACGAGTAGTCGCCCGTCACCCCGTTGAACCCGAACGAGCCCTGATCGTCGTAGTAGAAACCACGATCCACGCCCTTGAGGATCGCCTCCGGCGACGCATCGCCCGGCTCCACGTAGAGGTTGTGGAATCCGATCCCCGGCGTCGAAGACCAGCCCCGGAGCGCGTTCGCCGTCGGAGCCTGACCCGCGCGGCGCGCGTGGTAGTGGTCGTAGACGAACATCGCCAGCCGGCCACGGTCCAGGAGCACGTTGCGGCGCGTCGCCAGACCCTCGCCATCGTAGGGCGAGCTGCCCAGGCGGCGCGCCAGCGTGCCGTCGTCCACCATGGTCACGAGCGGCGACGCCACCACCTCGCCGAGCTTGCCCGTGAGCCAGCTCGACTGCTTGATCAGCGACTCCCCGCTCCAGGCGTCCGCCATCTCCGAGAGCCAGGCGCCGGCGATGTCCGGGTGCATCACCACCGGCACGCGCGCCGTGGGCACGGTGCGCGCGCCGATGCGGTCCACCGCCCGCTTCGCCGCCGCGCGCGCCAGGGCCTCCGCCGCGGGAAGATCCGCCAGGTGGCGCACGCTCATGCCCTCGGCGCCGGTCTGCTGGCGGCCGTCGCGGTCGTCCGCCAGCGCCACCACCCACGCCGAGACGCTCGTGCCCTCCCAGCTCCTCGCCACGCCGTGCGTGTTGGCGATCGCGAACGCGCCCGCCGAGCTCGACACGCTCGCGCCATCCGTGCGGCTCACGCGCGGGTCGGCGGCGAGCGTGATGCGCTCGAGCGCGAGCGCCATCTCGATCTTCCGCTCGGGCGCCCACTCGATCGCCGCGGGATCGAAGAGCTGGAGCGCGGGGTGAACGGGAGCGCCGGCCTCGGCAGTATCGGGTGCGCCGTTCGCTTCGTCGGGCGTGGCGAAGCGCGCCAGCGACACCGCGCGGCGTGCCAGGTCGTCGAGTCCGGCGGGAGAGAGGTCGGTGCCCGAGGCGAAGCCGACCGCGCCGCCCACCACGGCGCGAAGCCCAAGGCCGCAGGTGCCGCTCTGCTTCAGCGACTCCACGCTGCCGCCGTGCGCGCGCACGGTGAACGCGCTCGAGCTCTCGGCGCAGGCGTCGGCCACGGCAGCCCCGTGCGCGCGGGCGCGATCGAGCGCCGCGGCGCACAGCCGCTCCAGCTCCGCGGGCGAGACGTGTCGCGCGCTCACAGCGCGGTCCCGCCCACGGTGATGCCGGTGAAGCGCACGGTGGGCTGGCCCACGCCCACGGGCTTCCACTGGCCGTCCTTGCCGCACGAGCCCGTGGTGCCGTCGATCGCCAGGTCCGAGCCCACGCCGTCGATCTTGAGCATGGCGTCGTTGCCGTTGCCGGTGAGGGTGGCGTTCCTCACCGGGTGCGTGAGCTTGCCGCTCTCGATCAGCCAGCCCTCGGTGACCTGGAACGAGAAGTTGCCGTCGGCGGGATTCACCGAGCCGCCGCCCAGCTGCTTGCAGTAGAGCCCGCGCTTGACGTCGGCGATCAGCGCCTCGGGCGCGACGTCGCCGGGCTCGATGTACGTGTTCGTCATGCGGCACAGCGGGTAGTCGCGATACGACGAGCGCCGGCCGTTCCCGGTGGGCTCGCTCCCGGTGAGGCGCGCGTTCAACCGGTCCCAGAGGTAGCCCACGAGCACGCCGTCACGCACGAGCACGGTGCGCTGCGCCGGCGTGCCCTCGTCGTCGACGCGGAATGAGCCGCGGCTGTAGGGCACGAGCCCGGAGTCGACGATGGTGACGCCGGGTGCTGCCACCTGCTGACCCAGCTGCGTGGCGCGGATCGAGGTCTTCCGGCGGATGGTGTCGCCCTCCATGCTGTGGCCGAAGCACTCGTGCACCATCACGCCGCCCCAGCCATTGCACACCACGACCGGGTACGAGCCGGCCTCGGGCTCGCGCGCCGAGAGCAGCAGCACGGCGCTCGCGGCGGCTTCGCGCGCGACCGCCTCGGGCGTGCGCTGGGTGACGTAGTAGCCGGCCTCGACGCAGCCGCCGGCGGCGGCGAAGCTTTCCTGCCGCTGGCCGCCCTCGAGCGCGAGCGCGGAGATGACGAGGCGGGAGAGGTGGGTGCGGTCCTCCGCCCAGACGCCGTCCGAGTTCGCGACCAGGAACGACTTGGCCGAGGTGCCAAGCGACACCGACACCTCGTGCACGCGCGGGTCGTGCGCGCGCGCGGCGTCATCGGCGCGCTGCAGCATGCTCACCTTCGCCGCCTCGTCGAGCGCGAGCGTGGCCGGGTCGCGGAGCACGAACGGCGGCTCGCCGGGCGTGACGCGGAACGCCAACGGCGCGCCTGCGCCCGCGGCGGCCGGGGGCGCATCGCGCGCGACCGCGGCCGCGACCCGGGCGGCCTCGCGCAGCCCGTCCGGGGCGAAGCCGTCGGCATAGGCATAGCCGGTCTGCTCGCCGCGGATCGCCCGCACCCCCACGCCCTGGAGCACGCTGTAGGAGGCGGTCTTCACTCGGCGCTCGTCGAGCGTGAAGCCGGTCACGATCGCGTGCTCGGCATAGAGGTCGGCGAAGTCGGCGCCGCCCGAGCGCGCGAGCGCCAGCAGTTCGGCCGCGAGCTCGCGCGGCAACAGGTTTGAGAGTTCGGGGAGGTTGTTGTCCGTCATGGCCCTTACCTACCGGTCGGTACAATCACGTATATTTAAGCGAGACTGGACTTTACGGGCTCGAATGGTGTAAATCAAGAAGCAGCGGTCCTGTTGACCGCCGGAATCCTCCCCACCGCCCGAAGCATCCTAAGAGAGGCTAATGACCGCGGGGTCATCAGTACTTCCCCCGAGGCCCTAACGGTCGTGCTGAGGAGGCTGGATCCATGAATCACCGTAGCGAATCGGACGATAGAAAGCCTGCGCCGCGCTGGCGGCGCCGCAAGGACACCCGGCCCGCCGAGATCCTCGCGGCCGCGCAGGAGATCTTCGGCGAGCGCGGCTACGACGCCACCCGGCTCGAGGACGTCGGCCGCCGCGCCGGCTGTACCAAGGGAACCGTGTTCCTCTACTACGAGAGCAAGGCCGAGCTCTTCAAGGCCGCCGTCCGCGAGGCCATGGCGCCCATGGTGCGCGACACCGAGCAGGCCGTCGAGGAGCACCAGGGCTCGGCGCGCGAGCTGCTCACCAAGATCCTGCGCCTGCGCTGGGAGCACATGGAGCGCACGCGCCTCACCGGGCTCGTGAAGCTCCTGCTCACCGAAACCGGTAAGTACCCGGACCTCGCCCGGTTCTACAACGACGAGTTCTTCGACCGCGGCCAGGCGCTGCTGCGCAAGGTCATGCAGAAGGGCGTCGAGCGCGGCGAGTTCCGCAAACTGGATGTCGAGCAGGCGGCGCGCGTGGTCGTGGCGCCGCTGCTGTTCGCGGCCGTCTGGCGTCACACGTTCGAGCCCGTGGCTTCGGCGCCGATCGAGCTCGACGAATACTTCGCCACCAGCTTGGAGATCATGCTCGCCGGACTCGATCCAGCGCATCTTCACGAGCCCGCGCGAACCTGACGGGTGATCAGCACGCGGGGCGTTCCGCCCGCGTGACGGCGTCGTCCAGGCCCGTCACGCTCGCGTTCCCCCCTCGTTCCGCCTCGGCGGACGTCCCCGTGCCACCCGGCCAAGCTGCACCGGAAGGATGGCCAGGAGGGGATGACTTTGTCTGCGACTGACCCGGGAACCGCGCGCCCCAACGCGCATCCGAAGGATTCCATGACCAGCACCCTTCAACGCCCGTCGGTCGCCCCCGCAGCCCCGCCCCCCGGCTCCCCGTCGCCGGCCCCTGCTCCAGCCCCCATCGCTGCCGTGCCCGCGCGTCCGCCGGCCGCGCCGCGCCCGAACCGCATCCCCATGTTCGTGCTCGGCACGCTCGCGCTCGTCGGGCTCGCGTTCGGGATCGTGCGCTGGCGCTGGGGTCTCACGCACGTGAGCACCGACGATGCGCAACTGGAAGGGCACGTCATCCCCACGCTCGCGCGCGTCGCGGGCTACGTGCAGGAAGTGCCCGTGCTCGAGAACCAGAACGTGCACGTGGGCCAACTGCTCGTGCGCCTCGACGACCGTGAGTTCACGGCGCGTCTCGCGCAGGCGGACGCCGACTACCAGGCCGCACTCGCGGTGGGCGGCGACAAGGGGCGCGCACGCGCCGGCCAGGCCGAGGCGGAGATCGCGGCGGCGCGCGCCGAAGTGGCGCGAGCCGAGGCGGCGGCGACGCGGGCCCAGCAGGAAGAGGCGCGCCAGCAGCAGCTCGCCACGCGCGGCATCATCAGCGCTTCCGATCTCGAGGCCGCGGTGTCCGCGGCCGGCGTCGCGAACGCGGCGGTGGAGGCGGCGAAACGGAACGTCGAGGCCGCGGAGGCCGCGCTCACCGGCGCATCCGCCAAGGTGCTTTCGGCACGCGCCGCGCGCGATCGCGCCGCGCTCGACCTTTCCTACACGCAGATCACGGCGCCGAGCAACGGCGTCGTGAGCCGGAAGACGGTGGAGGTCGGCCAGTACGTGCAGGCTGGCCAGCCGCTGCTCGACGTGGTGCCGCTCGACGACGTGTGGGTGGTGGCGAACTTCAAGGAGACCGAGATCCGCGATGTCACGCCCGGCGACAAGGCGGAGATCCGCGTCGACGCCTATCCCGGGCGCACGTTCTCCGGCCACGTCGAGAGCCTGAGCCCCGCCACGGGCGCGCGCTTCTCGCTGCTGCCCCCCGACAACGCCACCGGCAACTTCACCAAGGTGGTGCAGCGCATCCCGGTCAAGATCCGGGTCGACGGCCCGGTCGATCCCGCGCACCCGCTGCGCCCGGGCATGAGCGTCACCGCCACCGTCGTCACCCAGTAGCCCCGGCGGCCCCATGGCGGACGACGACGTCAAACGGCTCGATCCGTCCTATCCGTATCGCTGGATCATCGCGATCACGGTGACGATGGCGTCGGTGCTCGAGATCCTCGACACCAGCATCGTCAACGTCGCGATCCCGCACATGATGGGCTCGCTCGGCGCGACGCTGGACCAGATCACCTGGGTCTCGACCGGCTACATCGTCGCCAACGTCATCGTGCTGCCGGTCACCGGGTGGATGTCGGCCTATTTCGGCCGCCGGCGCTACTTCGCCGGCTCGATCGCGCTGTTCACGATCGCCAGCATCCTGTGCGGGAACTCGCACACGCTCATCGAGCTGGTCGTGTTCCGCATCCTCCAGGGGCTGGGCGGCGGCGCGCTGCTGTCCACGGCGCAGGCCACGCTCTACGAGGTGTTCCCGACCGAGGAGTACGGCCAGGCGATGGCGATCTTCGGCCTCGGCGTCATGGTCGGGCCCACGCTCGGGCCCACGCTCGGCGGCTGGCTCACCGACACCTGGTCGTGGCCGTACATCTTCTACATCAACGTGCCGTTCGGAGCGCTGGCGTTCCTGCTCTCGCTCGCCTACGTGCGCAACTCGCGCTACGCGCGCCGCGTCGATGCCGTGGACTGGACCGGGCTCGGGCTGCTGGCGCTCGGCATCGGCTCGCTGCAGACCATGCTCGAGCGTGGCGAGCGCCTCGACTGGTTCAGCTCGCGCGAGATCGTGACCTACACCACGGCCGGCGGCGCGGCGCTGGTGCTGTTCGTGCTGCACGAGTTGCGGACCGAGCACCCCGTCATCGACCTGCGCATCCTGAAGAACCGCCAGTTCGCCACCGGCTGCGTCGTGGGCGGCGTGCTCGGCGTGTGCCTGTACGCGACCGTGTTCGTGCTCCCGGTCTACCTGCAGCAGGGGCTGGGCTTCACCGCGAACCAGACCGGCATGGTGATCCTGCCCGGCGCGCTCGCGACCGCGGCGACGATGGCGGTGATGGCGCGCCGGCTCGGCCGCACCGACACGCGACCCACCGCCGTGATCGGCGCCGGGATGTTCGCGCTCGCGATGTGGCAGTGGTCGCACTTCACGCTGCTGAGCGGAAAGGACGACTTCTTCTGGCCGCTGATCGTGCGCGGCGTGGCGCTGGGCATGGTGTTCATCCCGCTCAACAACCTCGCGGTCTCGGAGCTGCCCATGTCGCAGATCGGAGCCGCGACCGGCCTCTACAACCTCACCCGGCAGCTGGGCGGCAGCGTCGGCATCGCGCTCTCGGCGAACGCCATCGCGCGTTTCAGCGCCCAGGCGCGTGCGGCGCTGGCCGCGCACCTGCCGGCGAACGATCCGGCGGTGATGGCGCGCATCGATCTGATCGCCCGCGGTCTCGCCGCGCGCGGCACGCCGCCCGCGGAGGCGCACGAGGCCGCATTGCGGGCGCTGGCACTGCAGGTGCAGGGCCAGGCGCTGATGCTCGCGTTCGAGCGCATCTTCATCTTCTTCGGTGTCGCGTTCCTGCTCGCGGTGCCGCTCATCATGTCGCTGCGCTGGCGCCCGGGAGCGCAGCGGCCGGCCGAGGCGCACTGACGGCTGCCGCGCGGTATGCTGTGCGCCCGCACGCGAGCCGGACATGGACCCCGGCCCCGACTTCATGACCCGCGAACCCCTGAACATCGGCCTCGCCATCGCCGCGGTGCTGCTGCTCGCCCTGGGCGGCGCCCGGCTCGTCGAGCACGCCCGCGCGCCGCGCATGGCGCCCGCCGCCGTGCCCGCGGTGATCCCCGCGGGCGCCCGGCTCGTGACCCTCGAGGTCTCGGGCATGACCTGTGCGAAGTGCGCCTCACGGATCACGAGCACGTTGCTCGCCACCGCCGGCGTGCGATCCTGCGGCGTGGACCCGCCCGCGGGCCGTGCCTGGGTGGTCTGCGACCGGGGCGTGGCCGACACGGCGCTGGTCTCGGCCGTGGTCGGCTCCGGCGCGGGCGCGGGGAGCGGGTTCGAATACGGGGCTCGCGTCATTCCGCGCTGACAGGCGGCCCCCGGCCGGCGGTACTATCCTCACCTTCCCATGCATCCTGCGCGGCGATGGCACCACGGTGGCAGCGGCGGCGGCTCTTCCGCGACCGCGGCCAGCGCGCGCCCGGGCCACCTGCCGGTGGCGGAGAACGGTGAGGGCTGTCTCGAGATCCTCGCCGACCGGTTACGCGACCGGCCGGGCATCGTCGCCATCGAGGCGGATTTCGGCGACCACACGCTGACCGTGCGCTACCGCCCGGCGCTGGTCACGCCGGACGAGCTGAACGCGCTCGCGGACGACGTCGGCACGCTGTTCCTGCAGCGCGTGACCTCGTGCGAGAAACGCGACTCGATCGACGCCTGCGAGGAGTGTGCACTGCGGCTCGGCCGCCTGGACCCCGGTGCGTTGGCGGAGTTCCGCGCCACCGCGACGCGCGGTCGCGTCTCGCTGGTGCGTCGCGAGCAGCCGGACGACAGCGTCGAGGTCGTGCGCCCGCTCTCGCACAAGCCCTGGGGCGCACGCCTCACGCACGAAGAGCAGGCCCAGCGCTCGAAGGGCCGGTCCATGGCGGTACTCACCGGCGCCTGCCTGGTCCTGTTCCTCGCCGGCAGCGTGGCCGGCCGGCTCGGCGCGGCCGAGGCGGTGACGGACGCCGTGTTCCTCGCCTCCGCCGTGCTCGGCGGCTGGTACACCGCGCGCAGCACGTTCGCCGCGCTCTCGCGGTTCGAGTTCGACGTCAACCTGCTCATGCTGCTCGCCGCCGGCGGCGCGGCCGCGATCGGCTACGTCGCCGAGGCCGCAGTGCTGATGTTCCTGTTCTCGCTCAGCAACACGCTCGAGGTCTACACGATGGGCCGCACGCGGCGCGCGCTGCGCGCGCTGCTGAACCTGCGGCCGGCGCGGGCGCTGGTGCGTCGCGACGGGCGCGAGCAGGAGGTGGAGGCCGACGCCGTGCGCGTGGGTGAGACCGTGATCGTGAAGCCGGGCGAGGCGATCCCCGTCGATGGCAACGTCACGCGCGGCGAATCGCTGGTCGACCAGGCGAGCCTCACCGGCGAATCCGTTCCGGTGACGAAGGTGACCGGCGACAAGGTGTTCGCCGGCACGCTCAACCAGCAGGGCGCCCTGGAGCTGATCGCCACGCGCGTCGCCGCGAACAGCGCGCTCGCGCGCATCGTGGCGCTGGTGCAGGAGGCGCAGGAGAAGAAGTCGCGCGCCGAGGAGCTCGCCGAGGTCGCCGGGCGCTACTACACGGTCGTGGTCATGGTCGCGGCCACGCTCATGCTGCTGCTGCCGCCGCTGCTCCTGCACCACGAGTGGCGGGCATCGCTCTATCGAGCCATGACGCTCCTGGTCGTCGCCTCTCCGTGTGCGCTCGTCATCGCCACGCCGGCCACGATCCTGAGCGCGATCGCGAACGCGGCGCGGAACGGCATCCTGTTCAAGGGCGGCGCATTCCTCGAGTCGCTGGGCCGCGTGCGCCTGGTGGCGCTGGACAAGACCGGCACCGTCACCCACGGCCGCTTCGACGTCACCGACGTGGTCGCGGTCTCCGGCGCGAGCGAGCAGGAACTGCTGGCCTGGGCCGCGAGCGCGGAGAAGCGCTCGCCGCATCCGCTGGCACAGGCCGTGGTGCGCGAGGCCGAAGCGCGGGGGATCACGGTGACGCCGGCCGAGTCGCTCACGAACCAGCTCGGCAAGGGCCTGGTCGCCGTGGCCGGCGGCGCGCGCATCGAGGTGGGCACGCCCGAGCTGTTCAAGGCGCTCGGGGCTCCCGCGCCGGAGCTCGCGGTGTCGCTGGTCAGGAAGTTCGCCTCCGAAGCGAAGACGCCGATGATCGTGCACCGCGGCGACGCCTGGGGTGTGATCGCGGCCGCCGACCGCGTGCGCGCGAACGCGGCCGCCGTGGTGCGCGCGCTGCGCGAGGCCGGCATCGAGCGCACGGCGCTGCTCTCGGGCGACAGCATGCCCACGGTGCGCGCGATCGGCGGACAGACCGGGATCGATGAGCTGCACGGCGAGCTGCTGCCCGAGGACAAGGTGCGCGTGATCGGCGAGCTGGAGGCGAAGCACGGCGCCGCGGCCATGGTGGGGGACGGCGTCAACGACGCGCCGGCGCTGGCGCGGGCCACGGTCGGCATCGCCATGGGCGGCATCGGCAGCGATGCGGCGATGGAGAGTGCCGACGTGGTGTTGATGGGCGACGACCTCACCGCGCTCCCTTATGCGATCTCGCTCGCCCAGCGCGCGCGGCGCGTGGTGTTCCAGAACCTGGTGATCGCCTGCGGCGTCATGGCGGTGCTGGTGACGTGGGTGTTCCTCGGCCAGCACACGCCGTTCGGCGCCCTGAAGCTCCCGGTCGCGGTGTCGGGACACGAGGGCAGCACCGTGGTCGTGATCCTGAACGGCCTGCGCCTGCTGCGCGGCGGCCGCGGCGCTACTTGAGCGCGGTCACCACCACGTTGTCGTAGTACACCGTGCACTGCCCCACGCCGCCCGTGTACGCAGGCAGCGCGATGCGGCCGAAGTTCTTCGCCGAGTGCTTGTCGCCGCGCGACTCGGAGCGGCCGTCCGTCTTGTCGAGCTTCTGCTCGCCGTTCACCCACACGCGATAGCGGTTGCCCTTCGCCTCGACGCGCAGGTGGTTCCAGGTGCCGTTCGCGTTCGTGGCGCCGGTGCGGCCCATGGGCCAGGAGCCCTGGTACATGACCACGTCCTGGTAGCTGCCGCCGCGCAGGTCGACGCCGGTCCCCGACTCGCCGTTCACGCGCACCACCACGCCCTTGTCGACGCCGCGCATCATGCACACGTCGAGGTCCACGGCGATGTCGGCCCAACTGGTGTCGCCGGTGACGATGATCGAGCGCAGCTGCTTCTGGTCGGGGAGATCCGCCCGGAGCAGGCCATGCCACACCGACCACACCCCGGGCTGGTCCGGCGTCCAGCCCTTCATGTCGCCGTCGACGAAGTCGTCGACGAGCAGCACGTGCTGCGTCGGCTTGTGGAGCTTGGGGGGCGTGGGCGGCATCGCGAAGCGCGTCTCGTCCGTGGCTCCCGTCAGGAGCAACGTCGCGCACGCCAACATGGCCATCCGGGGCGATGTCGCGTTCATCGCGTTCACCATGTCATCACCGCCGTCCCCCGTCCAATCGCCATGTCAGAGGCCCGTCGCGCGAGCCGGAAATGACAGGTCCGGTCATCTCCAAGTCCCATATCGTCATGCGCGGCATGCGACTTTGGCTGCATCCGACGCGCACACAGCGCGAGAGCCGCGCGCGTTGGAATGTGCACCTGACCGAGTGTTAGGTTCGGGTGCTATGGCCAAGAAGCGCAGGAACATCGGTGTGATCGGCGTGCCCATCGACCTGGGCGCGGGCCGGCGCGGCGTCGACATGGGGCCCTCCGCCATCCGCATCGCCGACCTGGAGAAGCGGTTGGAGGAGCTGGGTCACAAGGTCGAGGACTACGGCGACCTGGACGTGATGATCCCCGAGACCCAGAAGGTCGGGACCGGCAAGCTCCGGTACAAGACCCCCATCCTCTCCGCGTGCACCGCGCTCATGAACATGGTCGACAAGTGCCTGACCGAAAACCGCATGCCGCTGGTGCTCGGGGGCGACCACAGCATCGCCATCGGCTCGGTCGCGGGCACGACGAACTTCTACGCCCGCCAGGGCGAGGCGCTGGGCTTGATCTGGTTCGACGCCCACGGCGACGCGAACACGCCGGAGACCACGCCGAGCGGCAACATCCACGGCATGTCGCTCGCGGTCTCGCTGGGGTTCGGCGACGAAGAGCTGGTCCAGCTGGGTGGGCGGGCTCCAAAAGTGCAGCCGCGGAACACCGTGCTGGTGGGGATCCGCGACCTGGACCCCGGCGAGCGCGACTTCCTGAAGAAGAGCGGCGTCACCTGCTACACGATGCGCGACCTGGACGAGCGCGGCATGCGCGACGTGCTGGACGAGGCCATCCGCCTCGCGAGCGACGGCACCGCGGGCATCCATCTCTCATTCGACCTCGACGTGGTGGACCCGGACGACGCGCCCGGCACCGGCACGCCGGTGTGGGGCGGCATCAGCTATCGCGAGGCGCACCTGGCGATGGAGATGTTCAACGACCGCGCGAACATCGTCGCCATGGACCTGGTCGAGGTGAACCCCGTGCTCGACAACCAGAACATGACCGGCATCCTCGCCGCGGAGCTGGCGCAGAGCGCGCTGGGGAAGACGATCCTGTAGCGCCTCGCGCGCTCAGTGGCCGGGCGCGAAGTGCTGGGCGTAGTGCTCCAGAAACGCGCGCAGCTCGGTGGCGTTCAAGTCGGAGACGGCCCAGCACTCCATGCCCGCGACGACGCGGCGCTCGATCTGGTAGCCGTCGCGCGCGGACGGCGCCAGCCGGGGCGCGCCCCGCCTCGCCGGCCACACGAACAGGTCGATCGGGTGGCGGTTGCGCCGATAAACGAGCACGGCCACGGCGCGGTCGTTCACGTAGTCGAGCCGGCCGCCCTCGAGCGGGAAGCCGGCGTCGGCGAAGTCGGCGACCGGCGGGGAGTAATCGAGCCGGCCGTTGAACCACGGCTTCACCGTGTGCTGGTCGGTCGAGATCACGTCCGAGACGTGCCCCGTGACCGCGGCGCGGACGTGCGCGGCCACCAGCTCGCGCGCAAGCACGTCACGCGAGGCGAGCTGTTGCGTGACGCCCACCGCGACCGCCATGCAGGCTGCCAGCGCGAACCCCGCGGTGAGCCAGCCACCCCGGCCCCAGACCGGGCGGACCGGCCGTGGCGCCGGGAGCACGGCGATCGCGGGCGCGCGTGCCTCGCCGCGCACGGCGGCCCGCGCCCAGTCTCGCAGCGCCGCGGGCGCCTGCTCGCGCGGCACGAGCGCGCGCAGCTCGTCGCCGAGCAGTCGATGGCGCGACAGCGCCTGAGCGCACGCCTCGCACCGCGCCACGTGCGCCTCGACCGCGTCGCGGAGCGAGGGCTGCAGCTCGTCGTCGACGAACGCCCCGAGGAGCGGCCGGATCTCCGGGCAATTCATGACACGCCTTCTCCCGCGTGGGCGAGGACGCGCTCGAGCTGAGCGCGCGCGCGTGCCAGGCGCGACATCACGGTCCCGATCGGGACGTGCATCACCGCCGCGATCTCCTTGTACGAGAGCCCTTCCACCTCGCGCAGCACGATCACCTCCCGCAGCGGCTCGGCCACGTCGGCGAGCGCTCGCTCGATCGCCGCGCCGGTCGCGCTGCGCTCCGCCGCGCGCTCCGGCGGCTCGACGGCGT
The DNA here is from genome assembly GCA_035577885.1 of Verrucomicrobiia bacterium. GTDB lineage: Bacteria > Eisenbacteria > RBG-16-71-46 > RBG-16-71-46 > RBG-16-71-46 > JAIOPA01. Next base: position 2,352 of record DATLUU010000741.1, on the reverse strand, counting down.
CGGTGTCGCCATGATGGGTTTCATCGAACTCCACCCCCATACGCAGCCAGTCACGCCGGCGGCGCGTGCGGCACGTGTTGCGCACGATCGCCAGCAGCCACGCGCGCCCGTTCGCCCCGCGAAACCCGGCGAAGTACCGGATCGCCCGGAGCAGCGCGTCCTGCACCGCGTCCTGTGCGTCGTGATCGTCACGCAGGAGCCGGCGCGCGACGCGGTAGGCCACGTCGAGATGGACGAGGATCTCCAGCTCGAAGCGTGACTGTTCCGCCGGCGTCAGCCCGGGCGGTCCGTTCGGGGCGGTGCGTTCGTGCGCGCTCGTGGATCTGGCCCTTTCTCGTGTGGACCCCGCCACGGGCGGGTTTATTCCCCGGAATTCGGGCCGGGAATAACAACGTTCATCTCCGGGTCGAGTGGGCATCCACAGGCCGCCAACCCCCAAACCCCAAACCGGAGGAACCCCGATGCTAGTCCAACGTCCGAATGTCCACCATGTTCCGAACCCCCGCCGCGCCGTGATGGCGCTGGCGCTCGCGCTGTCGGTCTCGACCTCGGCCCGCGCCAGCCACATGGCGCCGTCCAGCGGGGCGGTCGCCGACACCGTCTCCGTCACGCTCACCGAATGGAAGGTGGAAGTGTCGCCGGCGAAGGTCCCGGCCGGCGCCGTCGTGTTCGCGATCCGGAACGACGGCAAGATCCCGCACGGGTTCGAGATCGAGGGCGGCGGGATCGAGAAGTCGGTCCAGAACATCCCTCATGGCGGCACGGGGACGCTCCGCGCGACGCTTGCGGGCGGGCGTTACGAGGCCTACTGCCCGGTCGGCCGTGGCTCGCACAAGATGCTCGGCATGGTCACGTCGCTCGAGGTCCAGGGCGGACGTGCGGCGGCACATGCGACCGCTCACGCCATGGCGCACGACGACGACGATGACGACGACGCGCCGGCGCGCGCGGCGTCCGCCGTGCGCGTCACCGGCGGCGGGCCCGTGATCCAGATCCTGCCCGGCCCGTTCCCGTTCGCCGACAGCGCGGCAGCGGTCATCGTGCAGCGGCCGGACGACCAGCGCCAGGACCTCACGCGCAAGGCGCACATGGGCCCCTACTCGAACAACGTCGCCCGCGTCGACGGCGCGATCGAGCTGGTCGCGATCGACCGCGGCGCGAGCGGCGACTCGGTCAGCGGCGTCGCCACGTTCACGACGCAGGACGGCGCGCGCTGGAAGGTGGCCATGGACCGTGTCCAGACCCGCGACATCCCGGACAACCCGCGCTTCGGCGGCGTGATCATGGGGCTCTTCTACCACGGCGCCTCCGGCGTGCACACGCCGCTCGTGCCCACGATCCAATCCCAAGTGGCGCTGTGGGCGTACGCGCACGTGTGGCGCGACGACCAGCTCGTCACCGACGGCGCGCTCGTCCACGTCATGCTGCTCTCGCGCACGCGCCGGGACGGCGACTACGCGCTGGCGTGCTGGGACTGCTCGCGGAACCCGGTCGAGGAGCTGCAGCTCCAGGTCACGGCGCCGCCGGGCTCGGCGCCGTTCCAGGCGCCGGGCGGGTTCCTGTTCGTCAACTGGGAGAAGTCGTCCGAACAGCCGCTCGCGGCGCGGTGAGCAGCGAAAGGGGCCGGGGCGTCGCGCCCCGGCCCCTCTCACGGAGGACGCACCTGCGAGCCTGCCTCATGCCCTGACGCCCCGGAGCAGCCTCGCCAGCGCCTCACCGAGCTGCGGATGCGCGTCGAACGCGTGCACGAACGCGTCCTCGCGCGGGCCGCCCTTGGCGCGGATCACGTCCGCGGCCGCCGCCCGCTCGGCGGCTGTCCAGCGCGAGACGCCGGGCAGCAGCGTCACGAGCGGCGCCCAGCGGCGCCAGGCGTGGCGCTCTTCCGAGCTCCAACGGTCGAACGAGCGGATGCCGAGGAGTGCCGCCGCCTCGCGCTCGCACTCCCCCGCTGCCCGCGCCCGGTCGCCGGCGAAGCGCTTCGCGACCAGCTTCGTCGCCGCGATGCCGGCGTTCGGGAGCGGTAGCTCGCCGATGATGTCGTCGCGGTGGGACCCAAGCGACCAGTAGAGATTCTGCGTCGCCAGCTTCCGCAGCGTCGCCTCGCTCGAGCGATGCCGCTTGTCGCGTGACATTCTCACGAGCTCGGCCTGCATCAGCGCGCGGGCCGCCCGCGCGCGTGGCCGGAACCCCAGCTTCTGGTAGAACCACCACGCGCCCGACTCGATCGCCTCGTCGTTCCCGTCGCCGAGCTGGTAGGGGAAGATCGTGAACACGTCGGTGCCGAACAGCGCGCGGGTCATGCCGATGACCTTCCCGTACACCGGTCCCGCCTCCGCGCCCCGGAACGTGTCG
>DATLUU010000740.1:0-2206 GCA_035577885.1 Verrucomicrobiia bacterium | reverse complement strand
CGTCGGGCAGGACGAGGCCATCGCCGCGGTGTCCAATGCCATTCGCCGTTCGCGCTCGGGCCTCAGCGATCCGAACCGGCCGACCGGCTCTTTCCTCTTCCTCGGCCCGACGGGCGTGGGCAAGACCGAGCTGGCGCGCTCGCTCGCCGAGTTCCTGTTCGACGACGAGCACGCCATGGTGCGGCTCGACATGAGCGAGTACCAGGAGAAGCACACGGTCGCGCGCATGATCGGCGCGCCGCCCGGCTACGTGGGCTACGAGGAGGGCGGCGCGCTCACCGAGGCCGTGCGCCGCCGGCCTTACGCCGTGATCCTGCTGGACGAGGTGGAGAAGGCGCACCCGGAGGTGCTGAACGTGCTCCTCCAGCTCCTGGACGACGGCCGGCTCACCGACGGCCAGGGGCGCACGGTCGACTTCCGCAACACGATCATCATCATGACCAGCAACCTCGGCTCCGACGCCATCCTCGAGTTCGGCGAGCGCGACCGCGCCGAGATGGAGGCGCTCGTCCAGCGCGCGCTCCGCCAGCACTTCCGGCCCGAGTTCCTGAACCGCCTGGACGAGATCGTGATCTTCCACCAGCTCTCGCGCGAGCAGATCCGGCACATCGTCGAGCTGCACACCGACGCCCTGAAGAAGCTGCTGCACGAGCGCGGCATCGGGCTCCTGCTCGACGACGCGGCGCTGGATGCGCTCGCCGCCGAGGGCTACGACCCGCAGTTCGGCGCGCGGCCGCTGAAGCGCACGATCCAGCGCCGGCTCCAGAACCCGCTGGCGATGAAGCTCCTCGAGGGCGCGTTCAAGACCGGCGACGTCATCGAGGTCGTGGTCGAGTCTGGAAAGCTCGAGTTCCGCGCCGCGAAGCCGGCGCGCAAAGCGGAGAAGACACCGGCATGAAGAAGAAACTCGACACCTCGACCAAGCTCGGCCGGATCGTCTACCAGATGAAGGACATCTCGGTGCGCATGAAGCCCGAGGTCCGCGCCATCGTCGTGCGCATCTTCAACGTCCTCGACTCCAACCAGGAGGATCCCGCGCTCCGCTTCAAGCTGCGTGACGACCTGGAGAAGCTCCGGCGCGAGCCCCAGCTCGCCTCGCTCGCGCGCATGCTGTTCAAGGAGCTGCCGAGCACGTAGGAGCGCGGCTCACCGGTAGAGCGACTTGAGCCCGCCCCAGGTCCGGTTCCGCGTCGGCGTGGCCGCCGGGCAACCGTATATGGTGATCACCCCGCTACCGCCCTGCCACGTTGCGAGCCCGTCGAGGTAGGTCCCCTGGTAGCTGCCGGGCGCGAGATGCAGGTCGTTCCTGGAGTCCGTCGTCGTGACATCCACGCCCCTGAGGTAGATGCACGCACCCAGCGAGCAGCCCGCACAGGCCCCCGCGCCCACGGTCTTGAGGTTGTTGATCACGAGGTTGAGCGAGAAGTACTCCGTGCCCGCGGTCAGGTCAGCGCCGGGATCCGGTACCGCCGAAGCGGCGCGGAGGCGCGCCGAGCTCGGACCGAACGCTCCCTCGGTGTACGAGACCAGGAGGCCGACTGCACCACCATCCGCCCAGTCGGCGCAGTAGACCGCCGTGACCGGGACCGCGAAGTTCGCGGTCAGGGACGACTGCCTGCAGGTCCCGGCGTTCCTGAAGTCCCACCACGCCGGCAGCGACGGGCCGTCCGTGCCGATATCCACCACGATCTGGTTGCCCGTCACGCCGGGCACGTCGTGCGGGAGGATGAACGAGCCCACGAGCGACTGGGAGCCCGAGTTCGTGTTGCAGGCGAAGTTCCGGTTCGCGACGCCCCCGTCGCCAAGGCACGCGTTCCAGCGCAGGTTGACCGTGCCGGCGCTCGCGCACGAGGCGGCGAGGAGCAGGGCGAAGGCGAGGGGCGGCGCGCGCATGGGTCACATTCTAGCGACGCATTTGGGAGCAGGCGAGGAATTCCATCGCGCCGGACGCCGCGAGCGGCGCCCTCACCGGTAGAGCGCCTTCACCTCGCCCCAAGCCGATCGCCGGGTCGCGGTGGCCGCGGGGCAGCCGATCGCGGGCCCGACCTGCACGCCGGCGCCGCCCTGCCAGGTGACGAAATTGCTCTCCGGCCCGAAGCCCGCCGTCGTCAGCGTCAGCGTCGGATACGTGAAGTTCGAGTAGTCGAAGATCGTGATCGAGTTGAGCACGATGCAAGCCGGCGTCGAGCAGCCACCGCAGGCGCCC
>DATLUU010000739.1:0-8344 GCA_035577885.1 Verrucomicrobiia bacterium | reverse complement strand
ATAGCGTCCTTGCAGTCAGGTGGTTGAGCCATGAGGCGGGAATCCCCCGTCGCGCGCCGGGCACTGCTTGGGGTGCCGTGGCGATCGCGAGCCCCGCCGTTCAGTGGAGGTGGCCGTGCTGTTCATGCGCCGCGCCTTTCCCTGCGTCACCGCGCTGGTCGCGATCGTCTCGCTGGCCGCGACCGCATCCGCGACGAGTCTCGTGCGCCGCGGGATCGAGAGCCTCACACGCGACAACGAGACCATTGTCCAGGCGAGCGTCGCCGACATCCACAGCTACTGGAATGCCGCACACACGCTGATCCTCACCGACGTGCACGTGCGGCCGTCGAAGCAGTTGAAGGGCGCCGGGGCCGAGGAGCTGACGTTCACGGTCATGGGCGGCACCGTCGGCGAGACCACGACGCTGATCGTGGGCGGGCCCGACCTCGCGCCGGGCTCCGAGTACGTGCTGTTCCTGTCGCGCATCGACCTGCCCGGCACGCCCGGGCGTCTCACGGTGCGCGATCTCTGTCAGGGTGTGTTCACGGTGCGGAACGGGCGGGCGTTCAGCGAGGCGGCCGGTGGGCCGCTGCTGCCGGATGCGCAGGGCAGCGCGGAGGCCCCCGGTGGCGCCGAAGGACTGGCGCTCGAGACGCTGGCGCGGCAGATACACGACGCCCGCTAGCGACCTTCCCCACACCTTCCCCCCGACGGAGGTCCAGTCATGCGCGTCCAGCGCAGATTGTTCGTCAGCTTCTCGGTCGCATGTACCGTGCTGCTCGCCGGCCGCGACGCCGCGGCGTTTCGCATGATCCAGAACACGTCGACCGGGCGCACGTCGACCGGAGCCTCGGTCACCTGCTCGGCCACGGGCGGGTTCGTGCACTGGGGCCGCTCCCAGATCACGCTGATGCTGAACCCCGCGAACCAGGGCGGCGAGCCCGGAGTGCCGTTGGCACTCCAGCACGCGATGGCATCGTGGACGGCGGTCACGCCGGCCAACTTCCAGGTGAACTACGGCGGCACCACGTCGGCGGGGTTCGCGACCGACGGCATCAACACCATGGGTTTCGGCACCACCAGCGGCTGCACCGGTGGCTGCCTGGCGCTCACCGCGCTCGTCCTCGGTCCGGGCCAGGTGATCCAGGAGGCGGACGTGTCGTTCAACAACGCGGTCAACTGGAACACGAACGGCAGCGACTACGACGTGGAGGCCATCGCCGCGCACGAGCTGGGGCATTGCCTCGGTATCCACCACACCGACATCACCAAGCCGAGGAACCGGCCGACCATGTACACGGCCTACTTCGGCATCGGCGGCCGCACGCTCGAGAGCGACGACCGCGACGCGCTCAACTGCTCGTACAGCCGCTATCCGGCGGCGGCGATCATCGCCGACGAGGAGGCGGAGACCCCGGCCCCCGATCCGCCCCGCATGGCGCTACGGTCGCGCGTGCGCGACGGCCATGCCACGCTGCGCTACGCGCTCCAGAATCCCGGTGACGTGCGGCTCGACGTGTTCGACGTCGCCGGCCGGCGCATCACCACGCTCGTCAGCGGCGCACGCGGCGCCGGCGAGCACGAGGTCGCCTGGGGCGGCGAGACGGCGTATGGCAAGGCGCGCCGCGGCGTCTACTTCGCGCGCATCGATACGCCGGAGGGACACGACATCGCGACGATCCTGCTCGGACCGTAAGCGGCAGCGCCTGAAAAGGATGGGGGACCGAAGTCGAGCTAGACATCTTGGCTTGCTCGCTCCGGCCCCCCGCTCGATGGCAAGGTGCAGGCGGAGTCAGGACATGCGAGGTACCGACCGTTCCGCATCCTGCCCCGGCCACCGATATCTCGCGCGGAGAGCACGGGACCTCGCCCTGCCTGGCGGGTCACGTGCCTCCGCGGCCGCTACGTGCCCCTGGGCCCGGTCGGGCGCGCGCGTACTGCGAGCGAGATCGGGACGCCTGGAGCGGGATCGAATCGCTTACTGCGGCACGGCTGCGCAGGCCACCAGCGTGTTCGACGGCTCCTGCTGGATGCCGATCGACTGGACCGACGTGAGCGGCACCGACGTCCGCGTGTTCCAGTTCGCGATGCCGTTCTTGTTCGACGTGAAGGTCACGATCTGGACCGGCGTGCCCGAGCCGCACGTGGCGCTGGCGTCGTACACGAACACCTGGTACTCCGTCTCCGGAGCCAGACCCTTGACCTGCGAGCGCAGCTGGATCTCACCGTTCGGCATCGGGTTGAGGGTCACTTCGCCCGTGACGCCCGACGCGGCGAGGGCTTCGAACTGAGCGGAGATCTTGTCGTTCTGCGCCACGGCGACAGAAGCGACGAGACAGGCGGCCAGGAGGACGGTAACTGCGACTGCTGGGCGCATTGATGCAACTCCTGTGGAGCTTGCTCGGCCCTCGCATGCCTGAGAGCATCGACGCTAGCAACGCGCGTCGAGACACGTCCAGTCAAGTCGCCGTCAATCGGCGAAGTGATTGCGTCAACGTCGATGCGTATGCACGAGTCGAGCGACGATGTCGGTGAACGACCTGACGCTGTGCATTCACAGTCGCCGTCGCTGACGCGAGTTGACAAGCGGGCGAACACGAGTGGTCCGCGCGCGTGCGCTCGAAACGCGGCGGCGAGGGGACTGGTCATCGACCACTGGCGCGAGTCGGGGCGCTGAGCAATCCTCCACGGATGTTCCAGGCTTTCGTCCCCAGTCCTCACGACGTGCGCGCGCTCGTGCGGCTCGCGGTGCCGATCGTCGCCATGCAGGTGGGCATGATGCTCATGAGCGTGGTCGACACGATCTTCGTCGGCCACGTCTCCGCGCGCGAACTCGCAGCGGCGGCACTCGGCGGGCTGTACACGATCGGCCTGTTCAACTTCTGCCTGGGCGTGGTGTGGGCGGTGGACCCTCTGGTTTCGCAAGCGCTTGGCGCCCGGGACCCGGCCGCGGCCGCGCTCGGCGTGCAGCGCGGCCTCGTGCTCGCGGCGGTGATGGGCGTGGTCGCCACCGTGCTCTGCGTGCCTGCCGAGTGGGTGTACCGCGCGCTCCGCGAGCCTCCGGACGTGATCCCGCGCGCGGTGTCGTTCGTGCACATCTCGGCGCCGAGCCTGGTGCCGATGCTGCTGTTCGTGGCGCTCCGGCAGAGCCTCGTCGCCATGAAGCGCACGAGCGCGCTCGTGGCGGTGGTGGTCCTGAGCAACCTGCTGAACGCCGGGTTAGATTGGGTGCTCGTGTTCGGCCACTGGGGACTGCCGGCGATGGGCGCCCCCGGCTCGGCGCTCGCGACCACGATCACGCGCTTCCTCGGGCTCTTCGCCCTGCTCGTGATCGCGTGGCGCGCGCTGCAGCCGATGCTGCGCCCGTGGCGGAAGGAAGCGCTGGCGCTTGGGCCCCTGCTGCGCACGTTCCAGCTCGGGCTGCCGATCGGGGCGCAGAACTCGGTCGAGTTCACGACGTTCGCCGCGATCTCGGTGTTCGCGGGATGGTTCGGGGCCGAGGCGGTGTCGGGCCACCAGGTGGCGATCAACCTCGCCTCGCTCATGTTCATGGTTCCGCTCGGCATCGGCAGCGCCAGTTCGGTGCTGGTCGGGCACGCGATCGGCGAGCAGGACATGGCGCACGCGCGGCGCGTGGCCGCGAGCGCGCTGGCGGTGGGCGCGGGCTACATGGCGCTGTCCGCGTGCGTGCTGCTCGCGCTTCCCGGGATGTTCGCGAGCGCCTACACGTCGGTGCCCGGCGTCGTCGCCGTGGCGGCGCTGCTGATCCCGATCGCGGGCGTGTTCCAGGTGTTCGACGGGCTGCAGGTGGTCTCGGCGGGGGTGCTGCGCGGCGCTGGCGACACCCGGGCGCCACTGGTCTCCAACGTGCTCGGCTTCTGGCTCGTGGGCATGCCCGTGAGCCTGTGGCTCGGATTCAAGGGCGGCCTGGGCGTGGTCGGCCTGTGGTGGGGCTTCGTCGCCGGGCTGGCCGTGGTCGCGGCGTTCCTCGTGCTGCGCGTGCGCGAGCTGCTGTCGCGCCCGGTGGCGCGCATCTCGGTGGAGGGCGAGCCGGCGTAGGCCCGGAGCACACGGACCCGCTCCACTCCCAAGTCGGCGTGTGCGAAACTGCCCCATTCGGCCCGGAGGCAATGGGAGTGCGCTGGTCGTTCAAGATCTTCAAGCTCGCCGGCATCGACATCGAGATGCACGTCGGGTTCCCCATCATGGTGGCCTGGTTCGCGCTGTCGCAGGGCAATTCGCGCGACGCGATGCTCACCGTGGGCGAGCTGCTGCTGATGTTCGGCTGCGTGCTGCTGCACGAGCTGGGGCACGCGCTGGCGGCGCGGCGCTACGGCATCGCCACGCGCAAGATCGCGCTGCTGCCGTTCGGCGGCGTGGCGCAGCTGGAGCGCATGCCGGAGAAGCCGAGCCAGGAGCTGGTGGTGGCGCTCGCCGGGCCGGGCGTGAACGTGATCCTCGCCACCGGGCTCGCCGCCTTCCTGCTCGCGCGCGGGGTCACGCCCGAGCAGGCGTTCGCGAACGCGGAGCATGGCCTGCCGGAGTTCCTCCTGCTCGGCAACCTGGTCATGCTGCTCTTCAACCTCGTGCCCGCGTTCCCCATGGACGGCGGCCGCGTGCTGCGCTCGCTGCTCGCCATGCGGCTGCCGTACGCGCGCGCCACGCGCATCGCGGCGCAGATCGGCCAGGGCTTCGCCATGCTGTTCGCCATCGCCGGCCTGTTCGTGCTCCGGAGCCCGCTGCTCGTGTTCGTGGCGCTGTTCGTGTTCATGGCGGCGGGCGAGGAGCGCGCGGTGGTGGCGACGCGCACGGCGCTCTCCGGGCTGCCCGTCTCGGCGGCGATGGTCACGGCGTTCATGTCGCTCGAGACCCGCCACGAGCTGCAGTACGCGGCCGACCTCATGCTCGCGGGCGACCAGCAGGACTTTCCGGTGCTGGAGGGCGGGCGCTACCTGGGCATGCTCGCGCGCAAGGACCTGATCAAGGGGCTGCGCGAGGAGGGACCCACCGCGCCCGTGGGCCGTGTCGTGTTCACCGACCTCGAGCCGGTCGAGGCGTCGTGGCCGCTCGAGCGGGCGTGGCAGGTGATGAAGGCGAGCGGGCACTCGGCGATCCCGGTGGTGATGCGCGGACAGCTCGTGGGCCTCCTCACGCTCGAGAACATGAGCGAGCTGCTCATGGTCCAGGAGGCCCGCCAGCGTCACGCGGGGGTCGCCTGATCCAGCGACTCAAGCCCCACCACTGGCACGTGCGCTGGATCCTGCCGCTGGTGGTGCTCGTCGGCGGGTTCGTACTGTGGCGGAACGTGGGCGCGCTGCATTGGCGCGATCTCGCACCCGGCCTCGAGTTCGCCACGCTCCGCGGCGAGCCCTATTGCCGGAGCGGCTCCACCGCGATCGCGGTGCTGAGGATGGATCCCGAGCGCGTGCGCCTGCGCGTGCATCACTTCTCGCAGGCCGGCGGCAGGCCGCTCGACGTGGTCGAGTGGCAGCGCTTCACCGGCGCGCTCGCGGTGTTCAACGCCGGCCAGTTCTATCCCGACTGGCGCTACATGGGCCTGCTCGCGAGCGGCGGCAAGTGGCTGTCGCGCCGGCCGCATCCCGGCTACCACGCGGTCCTGGTCGCCGACCGCCAGGGGCCCGGGCTCGGCGCGCGCGTGCTCGACCTCTCCGACGACACGAAGGATCCCGACTCGCTGGGCTGGAACGAGGTGGCGCAGTCGTTCATGTTGTTCGACACGACCGGCGCGCTGCGCGTGCGGAAGAGCGAGAAGATCGCGAAGCGCACCATCGTCGGCGAGGACCGGCGCCACCGCCTGCTGGTGATGGTCACGGAAGGCGCCTACTCGCTCTCGGACATCGCCTGGGTGCTCCAGCACTCGCGGCTCCAGCTCCGGCAGGCGATGAGCATGGACGGCGGGCGCGAGTCCGAGATGGTGATCGTGCGCGGCGCGTTCCGTTACGCGTCGTTCGGCGCCTGGACCGGGGAGGAGGAGCACCCGACCACGCCCGAGTCACGCGCACCGCTGCCATGCGTGATCGGCATCGAGTTGCCGTGAGTCCTGCCCGAGGATTCCCCTGTGCCGTGTGCGGCCGGCTCGTGACGCGGCGCCCGGCGGATGCGACGCGGCCGAAGCACATCACCTGCCCGCGCTGCCGCTACATGATCTACGACTACCCGCGCTCCGCGGCGGGGATGCTGGTGGTGCGGCGCGACCGCGTGTTGCTCCTCGAGCGCGCGCACGACCCGCGCATGGGCTTCCTCGACATCCCCGGCGGCTTCGTCGAGGCCGGCGAATCGCTCGAGGGCGCAGCGCGGCGCGAGCTGCGCGAGGAGACGGGGCTCACGATCGGCCGCGCGGACTGGCTCGGTTTCTTCTGGGACACCTACTTCATCAAGGGATTCGGGAGATTCCCGGTGATGAACTTCTACTATGCCGGGCACTGGCGGCGCGGCGAGCCCAGGGCGGCCGACGATGCCGCCAGCGCCGCGTGGGTGCCGATCGCGTCGCTGTCGCGGCTCCGGAAACGCTTCGCCTGGGCGCACATGACCGCGCTGCTCCGCGACCTCGCGCGCTGGGCCCGGAGCTGAAAGGCCCACGCAGGGGGCGCCCCCGGAGTGTATGCTCGGGCCCATCGAACGACCCTTCCCACCCGCGCATCGGAGGTACTCGAGATGAATCCGCCCCAGGAGCAGGCGACGCTCTCCGGCAGCCCCACCACCGGCACGGCGCCCACGATCAAGATCTATGTCGGCGGCCGCTGGGTGGACTCCAGTGCCAAGACGACCGGCGAGATCCGGAACCCCGCCGACAACACGCTGCTCGCCCGCGTCCCCATGGGCGGCACCGAGGACGTCGACCGTGCGGTGAAGGCGGCGCTCGCCGCCTACCCTGGCTGGCGCGCCACGCCGCCGGTCAACCGCGTGCGGCCCATGTTCAAGTTCCGCGAGCTGCTGGAGAAGCACTTCGACGACATCGCGCGCACGATCACCAAGGAACACGGCAAGACGCTGGACGAGTCGCGCTCGAGCGTGCGCCGCGCCGTGGACAACGTGGAGCTGGCGTGCGGCATCCCGTCGCTCATGCAGGGCATGGGGCTCGAGGACATCGCCACCGGGATCGACAGCCAGTTCTTCCGCCAGCCGATGGGCGTATTCGCCGCCATCACGCCGTTCAACTTCCCGGCCATGGTGCCGATGTGGTTCCTGCCGCACGCCATCGCCTGCGGCAACACCTTCATCGTCAAGCCCAGCGAGCGCGTGCCGCTCTCGCAGGTGAAGATGTTCGAGCTGATGCACGACGCGGGCTTCCCCGAGGGCGTGGTGAACCTGGTGCACGGCGGCAAGGACGCGGTGGACGCGATCCTCGACCACCCCGGCATCGTGGGCGTGTCGTTCGTCGGCAGCTCGCCGGTGGCGCACTACGTCTACAAGCGCGGGGCCGAGAAGGGGAAGCGTGTGCAGGCGCTGGGCGGCGCCAAGAACTTCGTGCTGGTGATGCCCGACGCCGACATGACGCGCGCGGCGCAGGTCTCGACCGAGTCGTGCTTCGGCTGCGCCGGCGAGCGCTGTCTCGCGAACTCGGTCGTGCTCGGGGTCGGCGAGGCCTACGAGGTCATGAAGACGAAGCTGGTCGAGGAGGCGAAGCGCATCCGTGTCGGCGACGGCTTGGAGCCCGGCATCACCATGGGCCCGGTGATCACCGCCGCACACCGCGAGAAGGTGCTCGGCTACATCGAGAAGGGCATCGCCGAGGGCGCCACGCTGGCGCTGGACGGCCGCGCCTACAAGGACGCGAAGCACCCGGAGGGCTACTACCTCGGCCCCTCGATCTTCACCGACGTCAAGCCGAACATGGTGATCGCGCAGGAGGAGATCTTCGGCCCCGTGCTGTGCGTGATGAAGGCGAACACGTTCGACGAGGCGGTGGAGATCGTGAAGAAGCACGAGCTGGGGAACGCCTCGAGCATCTTCACCTCCAGCGGCAAGTACGCGCGCGAGTACCGCTGGCGCGTGGAGCCGAGCATGCTGGGCGTGAACATCGGCGTTGCGGCGCCGATGGCGTTCTTCCCGTTCGGCGGCGCCAAGGGCAGCTTCTTCGGCGACCTGAAGGCGCACGGCCGCGACGCGATCGAGTTCTACACCGACAAGAAGGTCACGATCACGCGCTGGTTCTAGGCGGCAGCGTGCAGCTCACGGCCGCGGGCTCGTGCCCGCGGCCGTTTTCGTGGGTGGGTTCGGGTCGAGCACGATCTCCACGTCCGCGCGGTCGCGGAGCATCGCGATGCGCACCCCCGAGCGCCACTTGCCGAGCGCGCCCGGCGTCGCGGGTGAGACGCGATACCCCTTGAGCCGGATCAGC
>DATLUU010000738.1:0-19414 GCA_035577885.1 Verrucomicrobiia bacterium | reverse complement strand
AGGTGCGCCATCACCCGCAGCTCGATCTGCGAGTAGTCGGCGCCCACCAGCACGCAGCCCGGTGCGGCCACGAACGCCTTGCGGATCGCGCGTCCCTGCGGCGTGCGGATGGGGATGTTCTGCAGGTTGGGATCGAACGAGGCGAGCCGGCCGGTGGCGGCCCCCGCCTGGTCGTAGGTGGTGTGCACGCGGTGGTCGTCCGGGTCCATGGCCGCGGGCAGCGCGTCCACGTAGGTGGACTTGAGCTTCGTCAACGCGCGCCATTCGAGCAGCAGCCTCGGGAACTCGTGCAGCGGCGCCAGCGCCTCGAGCACCTCGGAGTCCGTGGACCAGCCGGTTTTCGTCTTGCGCCCGGTCGGGAGCTGCAGCTTCTCGAACAGGAGCTTCCCGAGCTGCGGCCCGCTCGCCAGGTTCACCGGCTCGCCCGCCAGCGCCTGGAGCTTCGTCTCGAGCGCGGCGATCTCCCTCGTCATCTCGGCCGACATCTTCTCGAGAACCGCGGGATCGAGCGCGATGCCGGCGCGCTCCATCGCCGCCAGCACGCCGATCAGCGGGTGCTCGAGGCGCCGGTAGAGCTTCCACTGCTCGCGCGCCTCGAGCTGGGCGCGCAACGCTTCCGCCAGCGGCAGGAGTGCTGCGGCGAGACGCCCGGCGCGCGCCGCGGCCGCGGCGACGCCGAGCGCTGCGAATCCGGGCCGCGGCCGGCCGCGGACGATGGGCGCCTCGAGCGGATCGAGCCCCACGCCCAGCACGTCGCCGGCGAGTGCCAGGATCGAGTGATCGCGCTGCGGGTCGCAGAGGGACGAGCCCAGCCGCACGTCGAACGACGGGCGCAGCAGCCCGACCTGCGCGGTGGCGAGCTCGTGCAGCGCGCGCTTCCAGTCGTGCGCCACCTTCTCCACGGCGGGATCGATCAAGATGGGGCCGAACCAGTCGCGGAGCTGGTCCGCGCTCACGTTGGGGCCCGACTCGTGCGCGAGCGGCACGTAGCAGTGGTGCCCGCTCCGCGCCGCGAACGCCACGCCCACGAGCTTCGCGCGCCGCGGCGAGTCGCCGTCCGCGACCGGCAGCACCGCGAGCCCGTGAAGCGCACGCGCGCGCACCTCGTGCACGCTCTCGGCGAGCTCCGCCAGGTCCGCGCCCGACTCGACGCCGGCCTCGGCCGCGATCGGCGCGAACAGGTCGCCTTGCGCCCCTGCGAGCGAGCGCGGCAGCGGCGTCGGGGCACCCAGCGAAGCTGGGTCCGGCGCGATGGTGCCGACGCCGAAGAGATCCGGTGCGGATGAGCCGTTCTGCGTGCGCGGGGTACCCACGCTTGGCGTGGGTCCGGCCGCGGTGCCGCGTCGCTCCGCCGGGCGCTGGGGCGCAGGGGCTCCCGCCTCGGTGTCGGCCACGCCCAGCTCGTTCGCCACCTGCTCGAGCCGCCGCACCTCCCAGCGCTTCGCGAACTCGAGCAGCGCATCGCGGCGGATCGGCGCCACCGCGAGAGCTTCGAGCGCAAGTCCCAAGTCCAGGTCGCGCCGCACGGTGGCGAGCTCGCGTGAGAGGTAGGCGAGCGCCTTGTTCTCGATGAGCTTCTGCTTGAGCGCGGGCTTGGTGATCTCGCCCAGGCGCTCGTACATCTCGTCCACCGAGCCGAACGTGGTGAGCAGCTCCACCGCCGTCTTCTCCCCCACGCCGGGCACGCCGGGATAGCCGTCGGTGGCGTCGCCCATCAGCGCGAGCACGTCGCGGATGCGGTCCGGCGGCACGCCCCAGCGCTCGCGCACGCCCGCGGCGTCGAGCCTCGCGTAGTCATCGCCCTTCCCCTGCGGCGCCAGCACGCTCACCGTGTCGCCCACGAGCTGCAGCATGTCCTTGTCGCCGGTGATGAGCACCACCTCGAGGCCCGCCTCGGCGCCCATCCGCGACAGCGTCGCCATCACGTCGTCCGCCTCCATGCCCTGCTTCTCGATCACCGGCAGCCCCACGCAGCGGGCGAGGTCCTCGATGGGCGTGAGCTGGGCCGAGAGCTCCTCCGGCATCTCCGGCCGGTGCTCCTTGTACGCTTTGTACAACTCGTGGCGGAACGTGGGTCCCGGGCCGTCCCACGCCAGCGCCCAGAGGTCGGGCTTCAACTCGCGGCGGAACTTGAGGAACAGGTTCGCCATCCCGTAGATGGCGTTGGTGGGTTCCTTCCGCGAGTTGGTGAGCGCGGGGAACGCGTGCTTTTGCCCCTTCGCGTCCGTACCCCAGCGCGCGAGCGCGTAGTAGGACCGGTAGGCGAGACCGAGCGCGTCCATGACGACCAAGCGTGCCATGACCGGACCTTACTTCAGCCGGCTGGTGCCGGCGTCTAGCGCCTGCACACGAGCAGCTTGTTCGCCCCCGCGTCGTTCCCAAGCCCCAGGCCGAGCAGCATCCGGTCCGCGGCCAGCAAACCTGCCGGCCAGCGGTTCAGGAACCGCCACGGGCCCAGGTTGCGATTCAAGAGCACGTGCGTCGGCGACAGCGACACCTGCGTGAGTCCTTGTGCCGAAAGCACTTCCATGTATCGCTTCAGGGGCCGCATGACGTTGTGCTCGGCCAGCCGCCCGCGCTCGGCGAACACATCCGTGACCAGGAACAGCCCGCCCGGCGCCACCGCGCCCGCGAGGTGACGGAGCGCTGCTTCCCAGCGCGCGTCGTCGGTGACGTGGTAGAGCACGTCGAACACGTTGACGATGTCGTAGGGCCCGCCGGACACGCCGTCGCTCACGTCCGCGCGCAGGAAGCGCTGCGCGGGATAGCGGGCCGCGAGGCGATCGATGCTCACCTGCGCGATGTCCACGCCGGTGTAGCGCGCGCCGCGCGCGGTGTAGTACTCGGTCCAGAAGCCGGTGCCGCAGCCCACGTCGAGCACGCGCGCTCCGGAAGGCGACACGCCGGCACGCACGAGCGCGCGGGTGAGCACCTCGGCGCGGAGCGTGTAGCAGGCGCGGTTGTAGGCGAGCGAGAGCCCGGTCTCGCCGGTGCCGCGCAGGTCGAACTGCTCGGCGAGCCGCTGCTCCCAGAACTCCTGCGGCCGGTAGCTCACGCGCCGAGAGCCCGCGCGCGCGGGCGCTTCATGCCGCGCGCGAGCGTCGTGCGCGCGCGCGTCGGGGCATAGAGCCGATGCCGGGCGATGTAGCGCGCCACGGCGTCGGGCACCAGGTAGCGGAGCGAGCGGCCGCGCGCCGCGCGTGCCCGGAGCCCGCTCGAGGAAACCTCGAGGCCGGGATTGGCGAGCCAGGTGACGCGCCGGCCGGCCGCGCGCGGGCGGGCGCCGCGCGCCGAGCCCGGACGCAGCGCGACCACGATCGCGGCCGCGCGCGCGATCGCGGCGGGCTCCCGCCACGAATCGAACGTGGCCCAGGTGTCGGCGCCCATCAGCAGGTGGAGCCTCGCGCCCGGATGCGAGCGCGCGAGCGCGCGCACCGTGTCCACCGTGTACGAGGGGCCCGCACGCCGGCATTCGAGCGCGCTGACCCGGAACGCGGCGTTCCCGCGCGTGGCGAGGCGCGTCATCGCCAGCCGGTCGCGCGCCGGGCTCGCTGCCGCGCCGCGCTTGTGCGGCGGCACCCCGGCGGGGACGAACCACACGAGATCGAGCCCGAGCTCCACGCGCGCCCACTCCGCGAGCGCCAGGTGACCGAAGTGCGGCGGGTCGAACGTGCCGCCGAAGACACCGACGCGGCGCGGGGCGTTCACGGCGTGATGCCGCCGCCGCCCGAAGGCGGTTGCGAGGGCGGCGGCGGCTCGTTCGGCTTGTTGTGGCGATGCGCCTTCTGCGGGCCCGACTTCCAGTGCTTCATCTCGTTCAACGTCTTCTCGGCCTTGTCGCCGATCGCCGTGCCCTTGTACTCCTCGTGCATGTTCTGGAGCAGGGTGATCGCGGTGTCGCGCTCGCCGAGCTTCGCGCTCGAGATCGCCCAGCCGACCATCGCGTCGCCGTAGAGCGGAGTGTCCGAGTACTCGGTCATGACGTCGTGGAAGTAGCCGCGCGCCGCCTCGAACTCGCTGAGCTTCACGTACAGGTCGGCGGTGCGGTAGAGCTTCGTCGCCAGCCGCGCACGCGCCTCCGCGATCCGCTTCGTGGCCTCGGCCGCGAGCCAGTGGTCGGGGTGGTCGCGACGGAACGACATCCACTGGTCGAGCGCGCGCAGCATGTACTCCTGGTCGAAGTCCGGCCCGCGCGCCTGCCCCCACAGCGCCTCGCCCTGGCGGTACATCGCCGACGGCGCCGAGTCGCTCTCGGGGTAGTCGCGCAGCAGCCGCTCGAAGTCCGCCTGCGCGGCACTGAAGTCCTTCATCTTGAGATGGCAGAGGCCGAGCAGGTAGACGGCCTCGTCGACGTTCGCCGAGCCGCTGCCCGAGGTGGAGAACGGCGCCAGCGCCTCGACCGCGAGCCCGGCGTCACCCTTGGCGTAGAGGCGGCGGGCCAGGTCCAGCCGGCCGGCCTCGTCGTGCACCTGCGGCAGCACCGAGCCGCCACAGCCGGAGAACAGACCCAGCCCGGCGGCCACGGCCACGAGCGCCGCCCATGCCGCCAGGGGCACCCGCCGGAGGCGGGTCCGGGCGCGTCGGCTGCGGGTCTGCTCGCGCCTCACGGGCGATTCTGGAAGAACAGCGCCACGAGCCCGCCGACGATGAGCACGACCAGCACCGGCTCCACCACCTTGTCGAGGTTGCGCTGGGGCACCTCGGCCTTGAGCTCGGGGTAGCGCTCCTCCTCGACCAGCGGCACCTGGCTACGCGGGAAGCGGTCGACGAAGTTCTGCCCCAGGTCACCCGTCCACAACACGCGCGACGTGTTGGGGTCGCGCATGCTGATGCTCCCGGTCACGAGCGACTGGCGCTCGATCTTGACCCGGCCCGGCAGCATGCCGATGAAGCGCAGGTAGGTGACGTGTGCGGAGCCGAGCGTGTACTCGACGACCGGGTCGCCCGGGCTCCCGAACAGGACCTTCAAGCTGTCGTCGGGGATCGGCGTGCGGCGCACGGTCACGTCCACGCCGCGGCGCGCGAGCGCCTTGAGCATCGCGTGCTCGAGCACGAAGTTCAGCGGGTGCTCGCGCGCCGGCGCCAGCACCGCGTGCGTGCCCGAGTCCACGACCGCGGCCGCCAGCGCGCGCGTCACCGCCGTGTCGGCCACGAACTGCGTCAGCTGCAGGTTCGTGTACGGCACGCGCGGGCCCTTGGAGCGCACCACGGGCTCGAGATAGGAGTTCGCCACCGCCAGCGTCGAGTCCTCGGGCGGCTTGGGCCCGCTCGAGTAGCGGAACTTCTTCGCGTTCGCGGCGGGCACCAGGGACAACAGCAGGAGCAGCACGCCCGGGAGGGCCCTGGACATCGTTCGCATCCGGTCTTCCTTCTCCTTCATCCTAGGATTTCACGCCAAGATCGGGAGGGCCGGGTCGCCGGACGTCTCCACGCTCGCGAACAGGTCATAGGCCGCCGCGCCGGTGACCCGCACCGTCACGAGCTGTCCGGGCACGAGCCCGGCGCCGTCCACCACCACGCCTCCATCCACTTCCCACGCCGAGCCCGCCGTGCGCGCCGCCCACTGACCGCGGCCCGCGGGAGCGTCGATCATGACCTGCACGCGGTCGCCGATTCGCCGCGCGAGCCGGTCGCGCGAAAGCTCCTGCTGGCGCGCCAGCAGCTTCGCCCGGCGGGCCCGCCTCAGGTGTATCGGCACGCGAGGCGTCATCGCCCACGATGGCGTCTCGGGCTCGCGCTCGTAGGTGAACACGACCACGTTGTCGAAAGGCTCCTCCTCCACGTAGCGGAGGAGCGTCTCGAAGTGCTCGTCCGTTTCGCCGGGGAACCCTACGATGAAGTTGGTGCGGAGCGCCACGCCGGGGATCCCGGCGCGGATGCGCCGCACCAGCGCCCGCGTGTCGCGCTCGGTCATCGCCCGGGCCATGGCCCGGAGCTGGTCCTGCGCGATGTGCTGGAGCGGCATATCTACGTACGGAACTATTCGCTTCGCGCCCGCCCACGTCTCGATCAAGCGCTCGCTCCAGAGCCGCGGATAGGTGTACTGCACCCGGATCCAGCTCAGCTCCCGGACGCCGTCGAGGGCTTGCAGGAGATCCGCCAGTTCGAGCCCGCCCGCCCGATCGGTGCCCCAGGCCGTCGTGTCCTGACCGATCAGGTTCAGCTCCTTCACGCCGGAGGCCGCGAGCGCGCGCGCCTCGTCCACGATCTGCTCCAGCGGCTTCGAGCGCTGGTCGCCGCGCAGCCTGGGGATGATGCAGAACGTGCAGCGGTGATCGCAGCCCTCGCTGATCTTGAGATAGGCGATGTGCCGCGGCGTGCTGAGCGCGCGCGGGCTTCCCGCCTCGAGCGCGCCGCCCGGGTCCTCGCGGTGCACGACGCGCTCGGGCTTGCCCCCGAGCACGTGGCGCGCCGCGGACACGACCTCGCTCCAGCGCCCGGTGCCGAGCACCGCGTCCACCTCGGGGAACTCGGTGAGCAGGCTCTCGCCCGCGCGCTGCGCGAGACAGCCGGTGACGATGATCCCCTTCAGCCGTCGGCGTGACTTGAGCTCGCACAACTGCGACACCATCGCCTTCGACTCGCGCACCGCGCTCTGCAGGAACGCGCAGGTGTTGATCACCGCGATGTCCGCGCCGTCGGGATCGCCCACGGTGCGGAAGCCGTCGCGCACGAGTGCGCCGAGCATGTGCTCGCTGTCCACCGTGTTCTTGGGACAGCCGAGCGTCACGAACGCGATCGAGGGTGGCGATGGCGCTTGAGGGGGCTTCTTGGAGATCACTCGAAGCCCTTCTGCTGCAACCAGTTCTGGTCCACCAGCACGTCGCGCGCCTTGCTGCCGTTGAACGGTCCCACGACGCCCAGCTGCTCGAGCTGGTCCATGAGCCGGCCGGCGCGCGAGTAGCCCACCTTCAAGCGGCGCTGGAGCAGCGACGTGCTGCCCTGGTGGTGCATGACCACGAGCCGTGCGGCCTCGGGGATCAACTCGTCGTCCATGAAGTCGTCGCCCTCGCCGCCCTCGTCTTCCTCCTCGGCGAGGTTCACGTCGGTCGCGAGCGGCGGCGCCGCAGGCGCGGCGGCGGCCGCGGCCTTGGCGCGCCAGAAGTCCACGACGCGCGTCGCCTCCTCCTCGGAGACGAACGCGCCGTGCACGCGATACGGATCCGCCTTGCCCGAAGGCAGGAACAGCATGTCGCCCATGCCGAGCAGGTTCTCCGCGCCGTTCATGTCCATCACCGTGCGCGAATCCACCTTGCTCGCCACCCTGAACGCGATGCGGCTAGGGAAATTCGCCTTGATGACGCCGGTGATGACATCGACGCTCGGCCGCTGCGTCGCGAGCACGAGGTGGATGCCGACGGCGCGCGCCATCTGCGCCAGCCGCGCGATCGGCTCCTCCACCTCACCCGGCACCTGGACCATCAGGTCGGCGAACTCGTCCACGACCACCACCACGTACGAGAGCCGCTCCGGCGGCTTCTCCTCGCCCTCGGCGGGCGGCAGCTTCCCGTCGGCGACGCGGGCGTTGTAGGTGTTGATGTTGCGTGCGCCCACCTGCGCCAGCAGCTTGTAGCGCTTCTCCATCTCGCCCACCGCCCAGCGCAGCGCGCGCGCCGCCTTCTTCGCCTCGGTCACCACCGGCATCACCAGGTGCGGGATGCCGTTGTACATGGAGAGCTCCACCATCTTCGGGTCCACGAGCACGAGCTGGAGCGTTCTCGGGTCGTGCTGGAACAGGAGCCCGGTGATGATCGAGTTGAGGCACACGCTCTTTCCCGCGCCCGTGGCGCCGGCCACGAGCACGTGCGGCATGCGGGTGAGGTCGGAGACGAACGGCTGGCCGTTCACGTCCACCCCGAGCGGGATGCGCAGCGCCGCTTCGCTCTTTTCGTAGGCCTGACTGGAAAGCACCTCGCGTAGATACACCGTTCGCCGGCGCGGGTTCGGGATCTCCACACCCACGGTGCCGCGGCCGGGCAGCGGCGCGATGACGCGGATGCGCGAGGCGCGGAGCGCCAGCGCGAGGTCGTCCTCGAGCGAGACGATGCTGCCCACCTTGATGCCCGCGGCGGGCTCGAACTCGAACATGGTCACGACCGGCCCCGGGTGGATCTCGGTGACCCGGCCCTCGACGCCGAAGTCCGCGAGCTTCGCCACCAGCAGGTTCGCCTGCGTGGTGAGGTCGGCGGCGGTGACCAGGTCCTCAGGCTGCTGCGGCAGCTCGAGCAGCGAGAGCGGCGGCAGCGCCTCGGCGGGCGCCGGGCCCGGGGCCTTCTCCGGCTTCGGCACCGGTTTGGCCTTGGGAGCCTTCGGCACCGCCTTGATGACCGGAACCGAGATGGCGCGCACCGTCTCCGTGGCGGTGTTGCCGGTGCGCGCCGGCTCGGCACGCCCGCTGCTGATGCGCGGCGGCGGTGGTGGCGGGTCCGGCTCGGCTTCCTCGTCCTCCTCGGCCACCGCGGGCTTGGCTGGCCGCTTGCGCGCGGCCTTCTCTTCCTTCGCCCGCTCCTTGGCGGCGAGCCGCGCCTGCTCGGCGCGCGTGTCCTGCCAGGTGCCGTACGCCGCGATCGCGCCCTGCGCCGGCTTCACCAGCGCGCCGTGCATGAGCGCTTCGATCCAGTGGAAGCCCAGTTCGCTCGCCGCGAGCGTGCTCGCGAGCAGCAGCGCACTCGCCACCACCCACGAGCCCACGACGCCCAGCGACGCCTGGAGCGCCAGCGACGCCGCGAGCCCCCAGCCGCCCGACCAGTTCCAGCGGTCGACGCCGCCCAGGGCCAGCAGCACGCAGACCTCGAACACGAGCAGCGCCGCGAGCGCGGACCTGAGGAGCAGCGGCCCCGCGGCCTCGTCGCGCAGGCGGTTCCACGCCCAGAACGCCGCCGCGACCGGGATCAGGAACGCCGCCGCATGGCCGAACGCCCACGCCAGCACCCACGCCAGGCCGGCCCCGACCGGGCCGCAGG
Organism: Verrucomicrobiia bacterium; assembly: GCA_035577885.1. Taxonomy (GTDB): domain Bacteria; phylum Eisenbacteria; class RBG-16-71-46; order RBG-16-71-46; family RBG-16-71-46; genus JAIOPA01. Next base: position 10,451 of record DATLUU010000738.1, on the reverse strand, counting down.
CGTTCGGGCTCTCCCAGAACTCGGCGTCGAGCCCGGGGCGATGGAACGTGGCGACGCTCGCCGCCGAGAGCAGGGCGAACGCCGACAGCAGCACGGCGAAGATCTGCCGCCTGCGCTTGATCGAGATGGAGGAAGAAGAGGGCACGGGAGGAGGACGCCTGCGACCCCGGGTCCATGGGCGGAACGGCGATCGAGCGGCCATTCCTTGGCGGGCGAACGGCCGGGGAGACCGTGCCGCCAGCCTGCCTCCCTGGCAGGCGCGGGGCATTGTGCCGTAGCCCGGGGCCCGCGGCAATGCCGTGGGTTGTGGTGCGAAGATTGTTGCCGGGGGCTGAAACGCGGGTTCCGGCCCCGATCCCCCCGTGTCGCCACATGGACTTACGGCCGCCGCCAGGCCCAGCAACAATTGTCGCAGCACAACCAACCTACTAGCGTGCACGGACATGGCTCGTTCGAGCGCCGCCGCGCGCCTCCGGCCGACCCGGGCCGGGCTCCTCTCCCTCGCCCTGCCCCTCGCCGCCGCGGCCCTGCTGCGGCTCGCTCTCGCGGCGGGGAACAGCGGGCTGACCATGGATTCCCCGCTCTACGTGCGCATGGCGGAGGACCTGCTCGCGGGGCACCGGGGACCGTCCCCGGCGCACCATGGCTATCCGGCACTCGTGGCGCTCGCGTCGTTGGTCCTCCCGGGGCGCGAGCTTCCGGGGCGCGCCGTGTCCGTGCTCGCATCGCTCGTCGTCGTCGCCCTCACGTGGTGGATCGCGAGGCGTCGCGTGGGTGACGGGCTCGCCTGGGCGCCGGCGACGCTGGTCGCCCTTCAGCCGCTGCTCGCGGTCTATGGGGGCGCGGTCATGACCGAGGCCGCGTTCCTCTCACTGGCACTCGGCGGCGTGGCGCTGCTCGAGGCGCGCCGCGCGCGCGCCGGCGGGGTACTGCTCGGGGCGGCGTGGTGGGTGCGGCCCGAGGCGGGAGTTCTCGCGCCCCTCGCCGTGCTGCTCGCGCCGCTCCGCGCGCGCGAGCGGCTGCTGGCGCTGGCGCTCGCGGCGTGCGTGGCGCTCCCCTACTCGCTCGTGCTCCGGGTCGAGCAGGGTCACTGGTCGCTCAGCCCCAAGTCGGTGCTCGTGCGCGCGCCGTTCGTCGACGCGCGCTCGGCGGAATGGCGGCTCGCGGATTCCACCGCGTTTGCCGACACCACGGCGCTCGCCACGCGGCTCGCGCGCGACGGCGGCGCGATCGTTCGTGCGTATCCTTCGCGACTCCTCTCCCAGCTCCGCACCGTGCTCGAGGCGTGGGGCGCGCCGCTCGTGCTGCTCTCGCTCGCCGGGCTCGCCACGGCCGCGGGGCGCGGCGCGTGGCTCGCGTTCCTGGTGCTCCCGTTCGCCTACCCGCTGCTCTCGGCGCCCGCCGACCTGCGCTTCGCGCAGCTCCTGCTCCCCGCGTTGGCACTCTCGGCAGGCGGGGCGCTCGCGCGTGCCCGCGACCTCGGACGGCCGTGGCTCGCCACCGCGGCCGCGCTCGCGCTGGCCGGGCTGGCGCTCGCGTGGGCGGGTGCGGCGGGCCGGCGCGCGCTCCGCTTCGACGACGGCCCGATCGCGGCGATGCGCGGCGCCGGCGCGTGGCTCGCGGCGCACTCGGCTCCGGACGCGGTGATCATGGACCGCAAGAGCTACGTGCCGTTCTTCGCCCACCGCACCCACGTCCAGCTTCCGGACGAGACCCTGGAGGTGGTGCTTCGCTACGCACGGGATTCCGGAGCGGCGTACATCGTGGTGGAGGAATACGTCGTCGGCTCGCTCCGGCCACAACTCGCACCCCTCCTCGACGCCGCGTCGCTCGCGAACGAGCCGCGCGTGCGGCTGGTCTACGCCGCGCGCCCCGATCCCGGCGACGGCATCGCGGTGCTCGAGGTGGTGCGTTGAGCGCACCTCACTGGAGCAGCGTCACCCGCCGCGTGATCACGTCGCTCCCGCGTTCCAGGCGCACGAAGTAGAGGCCGGGCGGCACCCGGCCCGAGGTGACGAGGCTCACGACGTGCACGCCGGGCGTGGGCGCGTCGAGCCGCCGCGAGCTCATCACGCGGCCCTGGAGATCCAGGAGCCTCAACTCGATCGGCGCGGTGCGGTCCACGCCCAGCGCCACCACCACGTCGCCGCGCGCCGGGTTCGGCGCCAGCGCGAGCGCGAGCTGCGGCACGCCCACCGGCACCTGCACCCAGGCCACGGCAGCGGCGCCCGCGAGGCGATATCCGTAACGCTTCCCGGGCACCACGCCCGCATCGACGAAATAGGCGACACCGTTGGCGGGCGTGACCTCGCCCCACTCCACCCAGTCGCCTCCGTCCTCCGAGCGCTCCACGACGAGCGGGGCGTCCGTCGCCGGCATGCGCCAGGTGACCCGTGCGCCGGCGCCGTCCGCGCTCGCTTCCAGGACGGGCGCGTCCGCGGCGGGCGAGCGCCGGCCCACGAACGCGGGCTCGACGTCCATCTCCAGCGTCCCCCACTTCGCGGTGCCGACCCTGAGTCGGAGCGACACCGGGCCGTCCACGGCCTCGAGCGAAGCGCGGAACCTCGCCTGCGATGGGTCGGTGGCGAGCACCGGGAGCGGCGTCCACTCCGGCACTCCCTCGGGCCGGTAGAAGAGCTCCGCATCCACGGGCTTGATCTCGCGCAGCCAGCTGGTGGTGAACTCCACGTGCGGGTCGCGGACCTGGCCGAAGTGCACCTCGTCCACGACGCTCCCTGCCGCCACGACCGCGAACGATTCCAGCGTCGGCGTGACGGTGTAGTCGATGCCCGCCAGCGGGAACCCGGTGCGTACGGTGGTGTGGCTGGGGATGCCGAGCACGCTCGCCTCCGGCGCGTGCACGACCAGCGTGCCGCGACCGCCGGGCGGCAGCGTGAGCATGCGCTGGTAGAGCCCGCTGCTCTGCACACTCCCCTCGCCCGCGAGCGTGTCGGCGGAGACCAGCTGTCCGTCGACCGACACCTCGAAGCTCGCGGGCGGTCCCGCGCGCCTCGTCCCCATCATGTCGGTGAAGAGCCGCGCCGAGAAGCCCTCGCCGGGCGCGATCACGAAGTCGCTCTTCTCGGCGGTGATGCCGGCAGCGAAGACGAGCGGACCGGTTCCGAATGCGAGCCGGGTCCCGGTCAGCGCCAGCACGGGCGGGCCCGCGAGCTGGGTGCGGTGCACGCCCACGGTGTCGCCGTGATCGAACGCGAGCGGCGGGCCCATGCCGACGACGAAATCTCCGGGTCCGCCGCGCGCCGAAACCGGATCCACCTGCCAGTCCAGGCGGCCGATCCGGTTGTGCCTGGGATAGGGCGTCGCCGCGCGCCACTGCACCACGTCGTACGAGGCCCCGGTGGGCGGGGCGAACGGGTCGATGATCGCGATCCCCCACTCGCCGCTCGGGAAGTCCGGGTGCAGCCGGAACTCGACCGGGAGCACGGAATCGCCGGGCGCGACCTCGAAGTGCTCCACCCAGCGTCGCAGCTTCGACGGATCGTTCGCGACCGTGCGCGTGCTGATCGGCGCGTCGATCGTACCCGGGATGTCGTGCCGCACATCGCCATCGTCCTGGTAGGCGGACCATTCGACCGTATAGCCCGGGCCCGTGTCGGGCATCCGCGTCTGCGCGACCATGGGGAAGCCGACGTAGCCGAGCCCGGCGCCGCTCGTGTGGCGGACGACGAGGTCCATCTTCGCCCGGACGAGCGGCCGGCGCTCCTCGTCGGTGATCGACCAGGTCAGCGTGCGATCGGCAGGCGTACTCCCGAGATCGACGTCGCGGTCGGCGGTGAGGTGCAGGTCGCGCCCGAGGTAGAGCGGGCGCTCGAGTCCGTTCCCGAACGCCATCGCGTCATAGTCGCCGGGCGGCAGGAGCCACGTCGGCTCGAGGATGCCCTTGCTCGGCCAGATGCGCTCCTCGTCGTGGACGACGCCGCCCAGGCCGGAGCCATGGACCGAGACGTGCAGCTGGAAGCAGTCGTGCAGCGAATACGGCACGTGCCGCACCTCGGCCCCGGCGTGCACCCAGATCTGGCCGTCGACCGCGAACGGCGGCGTGCGGTTGGGCAGGCGGTCGGCGTGCAGCGTGGCGCGCACGATGACGCTGGTGTCGCCGAACGGCGCGAGGGCGAACGCGGCGGGCTCGACGGTGACCTCGACGCCGGGCGAGCGGTACTCGTGCTGGACGTCGATCGTCACCGCCTCGCTCGTCGCCGCGTGCGAGCGGATGCGGAGCGTGCGCGTGAGCACCGTGTCCGGGCCCAGCGGCAGCACGCGGCCGAACGCGATCCGCGACGGACTCGCGAACAACGTCGCGGTCGCGGCCGCGTACGCGTCCAGCCGGCCCGCGCCCTGATCGAGGATCGAGCGGCCCAGGTTCTCTGAAGCGCCCACGAGTGCCGCGCGCACCTCGTCGTGTGTCCAGTCGGGATGGAGCTGGATCAGGAGCGCCGCCGCCCCGGCCACGTGCGGGGCCGCCATGCTCGTGCCGCTCATCGCCACCTTCCCGCCGCCCAGGGCGGCGGACACGATCTCGTCGCCGGGCGCGACCATGTCCGGCTTGGGCGCGAGATCCGGGCCCGGGCCGCGCGACGAGAAGCGGGCGGTCGTGTCCGCGCGGGTCGTGGCGCCCACGGCGAGGGCGCCGCGGGCGATCGCGGGGTCGCCGATCGTGAACGGCAGGCCGTTGTTGCCGGCGGCGACCACGACCGTGGTCCCGAGCGCGTCGAGCGCGTCCACTGCGCTCGAGAACGCATCGTCCGGGTCACCGCCGTAGGCGCCGAGGCTCATGTTCACCACGTCCAGCCGGTCGTCGGTCGCGGGGTCCTGGTCCGGATCGGCACAGCGCTCGAGCCCGGCGATCACGTCGGAGACGAGTCCTCCGCCGTACTGGTTGAGCGCCTTGTACACGTAGAGCGTGGCGTCGACGGCCATGCCCACCACGCCGCCGCCGTTGCCGGCGACGATCCCGGCGACGTGCGTGCCATGGCCGTTGTCGTCCATCGGGTCGCCATCGTGGTTCACGAGGTCGTCGCCGCCGGCCACGCGGCTGCCCGGTCCGAAGGCGCCGCCGAACGCGGCGTGGTGGTAGTCGATGCCGGTGTCGACGATGCCGACGCGCACGCCGTGCCCGGTACCGTGGAGCAGCGTGCGCACGAGGTCGCCGCGCACCTGCGGCACGCTGCGATCGAGGAACGCACGCACCGGTCGGTCGGGCTCGACCGTTTGCACGCCCGGCGTGGCGCGCAACCCGGCGAGCGCACTTGCCGGCGCCTCGAGCACCACGCCGGCAATCAAGCGGTCGTACGCGCGCACCACGCGGATGCCGGCCGCACCGCGCGCTCCGAACCGCGCGGGCTCGCGGCGCGCGAGTTGGGTGACGAAGCGATCGGCGAGCGCGTGGCGCGCGGCGACGCGCGCGGGGAACGACGCGCCACCCGGCACTGCCGGGCCGCCGGCGGACTCCTCGAGGCGCACGATCCAGCGTGTCTCGGGGAGGGGCCTTGGCGGCGCCACGCGGACGCCGGCGACGTCCGAGAACACGCGCGCGCCGTTCCCGCCCGTCTCGATCCACGTGGTCTCGGGCTCGGCACCCGGCGAGGCGACACGGACGTACAGGGCCCGGGGCGCCGCGGCGATCGCCACGGACGCGGACAGCAGGATGGCCACGAGCGCGACGAGGGTGGCAAGGCGGGGAGAACGCATGACGGAGGTTCCTGGGCGTGGGGTGAGCCCGCCCAAGATACCCTTCCACCGCCCGCCCGGACAGCGCCCGGGCGCAATATGACTATTGCGCGCCCGCCGCCCGGTGCGAGGGCTCCGCCACGTCGGGCCCCACCACCGGCGCGTGCACCACGCCGGCCTCGAGCCAGGTGTAGCGGCCGTCCAGCATCGCCCGCGCCATCCCGTAGTCGTGCGCGTCGTCGTTCGCGGCGATCCCGTCGAACAGCGACTCGACGCGACGCCTCGCGGCGCGGCAGAACGTGTCCGCCACCTCGTAGGGCGTGCGGCCCGCGAGCCCACGCTTCACGTCCCGCTGCGCGCGCACGATCGTCGCGCACATCGCGAACAGCTCGCTGCCCACGTCCACGGCGCGGAACAGCAGGCCCTGCTTGCGCTCGAGGGCGGGGCCGTTCAGGACCATGAGGTGGAAGAGCTGGCGTGCGAGCCGGCGCGACGCCCGCTCCACCCAGCGCACGTGGCCCGCGAGCGGTCCGAAGCCCGAGTACTGCGGCCAGCGCCCCCAGCCGAGCCAGCGGCTCGGATACCAGCCGGCGTAGAAGAGCCCCGCGCGCACCATGCCCGAGAGTCGCTTCCCGAACGGGACGTTGGGCATGACCACGTCACCGGCGACCTTCAAGTGCAGGTCGAGGGCCTCGCGGGCGATGAAGAGCCGCATCACCTGGTTCGAGCCCTCGAAGATGCGGTTGATGCGCGCGTCGCGCATCGCGCGCTCGAGCGCGATCGGCGGCTCACCGCGCGAGGCGAGGCTCGCCGCGGTCTCGTAGCCGCGCCCGCCGCGGATCTGCATGGCGTCGTCCAGGCGCGCCCAGCCGACGTCGGTGTTCCAGAGCTTGCCGAGTGCGGCCTCGAGCCGGATGTCGCTCTTGCCCCGGTCCGCGAGCAGGCAGCCGAGATCCGCCACCGCCTCCATCGCGTACGTGTCCGCGGCCATGCGCGCCAGCATCTGCGCCACCGCCTCGTGCCTGCCCACGGGCTTGCCCCACTGCGCGCGCTCGTTCGCCCACACGCGGCAGACGCCCAGGCACCACTTGCCGAGCGCGGCCATGGTCGCGGGCAGCGTCAGCCGGCCGGTGTTGAGCGTGATGAGCGCCAGCTTCAAGCCCTTGCCCTCGCCCCAGAGCAGGTTCTCCTTGGGCACGCGCACGTTGGTGAAGCGGATGACGCCGTTCTCGATGCCGCGGATGCCCATGAACTCCAGGCGGTGCGGCACCTCCACGCCCGCCGAGCTCGTCTCCACGATGAACGCGGTGATCGGCCCCGGCTTGCCGTCGCGGCCGGGCGTGCGCGCCATCACCACCATCAGCTCGGCGATCGGCCCGTTCGTGATCCACAGCTTCTCGCCGTTCAGGATCCACGCGCTGCCGTCGCTCGTGGGCATGGCGGTGGTGGTCATGCGCGCCGGGTCCGAGCCGACCTCGATCTCGGTGAGCGCGAACGCGCTGATGGCGCCCCGGGCGCAGCGCGGCAGGAAGCGCTGCTTCTGCTCCGGCGTGCCGAACATCTTGACCGGCCCGGGCACGCCGATCGACTGGTGCGCCGAGAGCAGCGCGCAGATCGCGCTGCTCACCGTGGACACCAGCGACATGGCGCGGCAGTAGGTGTACTGCGACAGCTCGAGGCCGCCGTACTCGCGCGGGATCTTGATGCCGAACGCGCCCAGCTCGCGCAGCCCCTGGATCACGGATTCCGGGACGCGGGCGTCGCGCTCGATCTTCTCCGCATCCACGCCCTCGCGCAGGAAGCGTTCGAGCTTGGACAGGAAGACTTCAGCGCGCTGCTGCTCCTCGGCGACGGGCTCGGGCCAGGGGTGGATGAGCGAGAGGTCCAGCTTCCCGAGGAACAGCTCGCGCACGAACGACGGCGCCTCCCAGGTGGTCTCGCGCGCGCCCTCGGCGACCGCGCGGGCCTCGGTCTCGCTCACGTGCGGCTTGTGCGTCTCGCTCATGGAGTCCCTCGGGTGGGGTCGGCGGTCCCGCGATCCGGGAACACGCCATCTCTATGGATGCCACGGACTCTAGTCCGTGGCGTCGGGCAGGCGCCAATGGCCCACATGGACCATGGAGCGAGCCCGTCCACACCCGGGTTTTCGGCCTGTAAGCGCTGGCGCTGAACGGTGTTCGCGCGGGTTTTTCAGCGCTGCGGCACGCGCGTGGGTGTGAGCCGTTCCCAGCCCTTGCCCTCGTGACCGAAGCGGTACGCGCCGGGATGCAGCGCCTCGGCGAGGCATTCGAGCGTCTCGGCGACGCGCGGGCCGGGGCGGTTGAAGAGCGCGTTGCCGTCGCCGAGGAACACGCGGCCCTCGCGCACGGCCCGGAGCGCGTCCCAGCCCGGCTGCCCGGTGAGCGCCGGAAGCTCGGCCCTCGTGCGCGCGAGGTCGAACCCGCACGGGGTGATGAAGATCGCGTCCGGGTCGGCCGCGGCCAGCTGCGCCAGCTCGAGCGGCCCGGCGTGGGACCCGGCCTTGCCGAGCGCGTCCTCGGCCCCGGCCAGCTCGATCAGCTCCGGCGTCCAGTTGCCCGCGACCATGAGCGGCGACAGCCACTCGATGCAGGCCACGCGCGGACGGGTGCGGCCGCGGGCGCGCTCGGCGATGCCGCGCATGCGCGCGCGCAGGCGCGTCACCAGCTGCACACCGCGCTCGGGCACGCCGAGCGCGGAGGCGATGGCGCGCATGTCGGTCCAGACGTCGGCGAGCGCGTCGGGGCGCATGGAGACCACCCGGGGGCGGGACGGCAGTCCCGCCCGGACCGCTTCCTCCACGTCCTTGAGACTCACCGCGCACACCTCGCATTGCACCTGCGTCACCAGCAGGTCGGGCTCGAGCGCGGCGAGCTTTTCCACGTCGACCGTGTACACGGAGAGCGCCTGCGCGATGAGCGCGCGCACGCCCTGGTCGATCTCCGCGGACGGCGCTGCGGTGTCGATGCGCGGCGCGGTCACCGCGGGCAGGCGCTTCACCCACGACGGGTGGTCGCACTCGTGCGAGCGGGCCACGAGCCGATCGCCACGATCCAGTGCGCACACGACCTCGGTCGCTGAAGCGAGCAGCGTCACGACGCGGTGCGGTTCCAGGCGGGGGACCTCCATCTCGCGAGAGAGACCGGCGGCTCCGGCGAGCCGACGGCCGCGGACCGGCGCGGCATCCTGCCGCGCCTCATTTCACTGGTCACTACCCCGTGACGCGCGCGGCGGCGGCGGAAAGCGGGACGCGGGGCCCAAGAGTTCACGTCGCCTTGTCGTGCGTTCGTGCGTTCGGGTATCTTGGCGCGCCCTCCGGGGCGGGCATCGCTCCGTCCCCGTGGGGTCCTTTCGCGCCCCCGCCGACCGGGCCGCAACCCGCGCGCCGCACCCACAGCGTGGTCCGGATCCGTCGGGTTCTCCCGGCCTCCCGCCGGGCGCCATCCTGCACTCAGGAGCCGACGATGACCTTGGTGTCACGCACCGCAGGCGCCGCCCTGCGGAGAATCGCCTCGCCTGCCCTGTTCGCCGCCCTGGCCTTGGGCCTGCTTCCCGCCGCCGCGTTCGCGAGCGAGCTGGACCTCCAGCTGCCCACGCTCGAGCCGGGCCAGCGCCAGCTGCTCATGGTCGGCCTCGGCGTGTGCGTGCTCGGCATGCTGTTCGGCCTGGTGATGTTCAACCAGGTCAAGGGGATGCCGGCGCACAAGGCGATGCTCGACGTGAGCAACACCATCTACGAGACGTGCAAGGCCTACCTCTTGAAGCAGGGCCAGCTGCTCGTGGTGCTCGAGCTCTTCATCGGCGCCTGCATCGTCTACTACTTCGGCTTCCTGCAGCACCTGGACGCCGTCCGCGTGCTCACCATCCTCGCGTTCTCGGTGCTGGGCATCCTCGGCTCGTACGGCGTGGCGTGGTTCGGCATCCGCATGAACACGTTCGCGAACAGCCGCACGGCGTTCGCCTCGCTCAAGGGCAAGCCGCTCCCGGTCTACGAGATCCCGCTCCAGGCGGGCATGAGCATCGGCGTGCTGCTGATCTGCGTCGAGCTGCTGATGATGCTCGCGATCCTGCTCTGGGTGCCGGCCGAGCAGGCGGGCGCGTGCTTCCTCGGCTTCGCGATCGGCGAGTCGCTCGGCGCCTCGGCGCTGCGCATCGCCGGCGGCATCTTCACCAAGATCGCCGACATCGGCTCCGACCTGATGAAGGTGGTGTTCAAGATCAAGGAGGACGACCCGAGGAACCCGGGCGTGATCGCCGACTGCACGGGCGACAACGCCGGCGACTCGGTGGGGCCGACCGCCGACGGCTTCGAGACCTACGGCGTCACCGGCGTGGCGCTGATCTCGTTCATCGCGCTCGCGGTCGCGCCCGAGCACAAGGCACTATTCCTCACCTGGATCTTCGTCATGCGCGTGCTCATGATCGGCACCTCGATCGTGAGCTACGTCGCGAACGCCGCCGTGGCGCGGGCGCAGAACACGGGCAAGGACAAGATCAACTTCGAGGCCCCGCTCACGAGCCTGGTCTGGGTGTGCTCGATCCTGTCGATCGCGGTGACGTTCGCGGTGTCGCGCTGGCTGCTGGCGCCGCTCGGCGGCAACCTGTGGGTGACGCTCTCGATCATCATCTCCTGCGGCACGCTTGCCGCGGCGGTGATCCCCGAGTTCACGAAGGTCTTCACCAGCTCGCACTCGCGCCACGTGCGCGAGATCGTGGCCGCCAGCAGGGAAGGCGGCGCCTCGCTG
>DATLUU010000737.1:0-4548 GCA_035577885.1 Verrucomicrobiia bacterium | reverse complement strand
GCCTCAGTCTCCCGGGGATCAATTCATGGTCCGCTCCGCCACCTGTCGCGACGTCCTACTCTTCGCCGCCCTGCTCACATGCGTGCTGCCAGGCTTGGGGGGCGCCGCACTTCGGTCGCCGCAGGTGCCCGTGCTCACCGGCCGACTGCAGGCCTATCTGAACAGCGTCGGCGAGTCGATCGACGTCGCCACCGACCAGAAGGCAGATTCCACGCTCGGCCCGCCCGCTTGCCCATCCGATCCAGTCGAGACCTATCAGTTCGAGCGCGCGGGCAGTGCCACGTCGGACAGCATGGGGATTTATGACCTCGCAGACCCCAGCACGGGGCGAGTGACGCTGTTCCCCGCCGAGGCAAGGCCGGGCTGGTTCGCCGTGCTCTCGTTTCGCCGAAACCCCGACCGGGTCGTCGTGAACCTGTTCGACGTGAACGCAGCGCTCGTGCGCATCACGAAGACGCTTGGCGGAGACGTTCTGCACACCGGATTCTGGGCCGAAGGCCCCAACGGGACGGTGTTCTCGGAATCCTTCCGCAACCCTCGCAGTGCCGTGCAGGTGTTGTTCTTCGCGGGCACCGGGATCAACTCCGGCAGTGAGTGGGTCTGCTTCGAGGATGAGCCCGTGGGCGCGGGCTCGGATCAGGACTACGACGACCAGGTGGTCTTCATCGAAACCACGTCCGACTGTTCCACACCGGCACATCGGTCATCCTGGGCGGCCGTCAAGGAACGGTTTCGCTGATCCGCTGCGCCCGACGCCGGCCCCTGCCGCACCCGCGCGTCCTGGGCTCCTCGCCACCGCCCGATGGACAGCCGCGCGGCGATGCCGCATAATCCCCGCCCTCACTTTTACTCAGGCGGAGCGCTCGGGACACCCCCGCTTCCCGCCGCCGGACCCGGTCCAGCCGCTCGCGCGGCCGCCGGACGGCGCCGGGCCGGACCCCGGGGAACGCCGCCGAAGCGGAGATTCAAGCCATGAAAGCCGGCATCCATCCGGTCTACGAGACCCGCAAGTTCCACTGCTACGGCTGTGGGACGGAATGGACCACGCGTACCACGCTCAAGCCCACGAGCGGTGACGGCATGGTGCACCTGGACATCTGCTCCAACTGCCACCCGTTCTTCACCGGCAAGCAGAAGCTGCTCGACAAGGCCGGCCGCGTGGATCGCTTCCGCAAGCGCTACGCGAAGGTCACGCCCGCCGAGTCCACCGACAAGTAGCGGTCCTTCTCCGGCTCCCGTTCGCACGCGGTCTCCACGCGTGCCGGGAGCCGTGTTCATTTCATCCCGGAGGCTCCATGCCGTTCCTGCCGGTCGGCGGCCAGGCCGTGATCGAGGGCGTGATGATGCGCTCGCCGACCCAGGTCGCGGTGGCCGTGCGCCGTCCGGACGGCTCGCTCGGCTACCTCGAGCGGCGGTTCGAGTCGATCACGCGCCGCGTGAAGCCGCTGGGGCTGCCGGTCGTGCGTGGCGCGGTGTCCCTGTTCGAGACGCTCGCGCTCGGCATCACCGCGCTCAACTTCAGCGCCGACGAGGCTTCCCGCGACGGGGGTGGCACCGCGGAAAAGCCGAGCGCGTGGGCGAGCGCGCTCCAGTACCTGGTGGTCGCGGTGTCGCTCGCGCTCGGCGTGCTGTTCTTCGTCGTCCTGCCGGCCAAGCTCACCGGCTGGCTCGGGTTCGAGGACCGCTGGCGGTTCGGGCTCGTGGACGGCGGCTTCCGGCTGCTCGCGTTCGTCTCGTACCTGTGGCTCATGTCGCAGTGGAAGGAGATGGCGCGCGTGCTCGGCTACCACGGCGCCGAGCACAAGGCCATCCATGCGCTCGAAGCCGGCGCGCCGCTGACGCCCGAGAGCGTGCAGACGTTCCCGCGCCTCCACCCGCGCTGCGGCACCACGTTCCTGTTCATCGTCGTCATCATCAGCATCGTGGTGTTCACGTTCATTGGCAGGCCCGCGAACATCTGGCAACACCTGGTGCGCGTCGCGTGCATGCCGCTGATCGCCGGCGTCGCGTTCGAGTTCATCCGGCTCTCGGGCAAGTACTTCGACAAGCCGTTCGTGAGGGCGCTGGCGTGGCCCGGCATGCAATTCCAGCTCCTCACCACGCGCGAGCCCGATCTGCAGATGTGCGCGGTGGCGATCGCCTCGCTCGAGAAGGTGATGAGCGATCCCGCGATCGAAGCCGCGCGCAAGGCCGGGGGCTTGAAGGAAGTGAGCTTCGTCCAGTGATCGACGCCACGCTGCTGCAGGCGCTCGCGCGCGTGGAGGCGCGCTTCGCCGAGCTGGACCGGCTCTTGTCCGAGCCCGACGTGGCGCGCGACCCGAAGAGGCTGCGCGATCTGTCGCGGGAGCGTGCCAGGCTCGCGCGCACGGTCGAAGTCTCGGAAAGCTACAAGCGGCTGCAACGAACGCTCGCCGACGACCGCGCCGCGATCGCCTCGGGCGACGCCGAGCTGGCCGAGCTGGCGCGCGCCGAGCTGCCCGAGCTCGAGGCCCGCGACGCGACGCTGGCGGCGGAGCTGAAGACGCTGCTGCTCCCGCGCGACCCCGACGACGACAAGAACGTCATCGTCGAGATCCGCGGCGGCGTCGGCGGGGAGGAGGCGGCGCTGTTCGCGGCCGACCTCTACCGGCTCTACAGCAAGTACGCCGAGCGGAAGCGCTGGAAGCAGGAGGTGCTCTCCGTCACCGAGGCCGAGGCCGGGGGTTACAAGGAGATCATCTTCTCGCTCGAGGGCGACGGCGTGTACCGCGAGATGAAGTTCGAGTCGGGCGTCCACCGCGTGCAGCGCGTGCCCGCCACCGAGGCGTCGGGGCGCATCCACACCTCGGCCGCCACGGTCGCGGTGCTGCCCGAGGTGGAGGACGTGGACGTGGAGATCGCGGAGAAGGACATCCGCGTCGATGTCTACCGCGCTGGTGGCCCCGGCGGCCAGGGTGTGAACACCACCGACTCGGCGGTGCGCATCACGCACCTCCCGACCGGGCTCGTCGTCACCTGCCAGGACGAGCGCTCGCAGATCAAGAACCGGGCGAAGGCGATGAAGGTGCTGCGCGCGCGGCTCTACGATCTGAAGCTCCAGGAGCAGCAGCAGAAGCAGGCGGCGGCGCGCAAGTCGCAGGTCTCCACGGGCGATCGCAGCGCCAAGATCCGCACCTACAACTTCCCGCAGAGCCGCGTCACCGATCACCGCATCGGGTTCACGCTCCACTCGCTCCCGGAGTTCATGGAGGGCGGGATCGGCGAGCTGGTGAACGCGCTGATCGAGGCCGACGCGGCCGAGCGACTGGCGGAGTTGGCGGGAGGGAGCTGATCGGGGCGAGGGCGCCGCAGCTGACGCCCCCGTTCGCGACCCGAGCACGCCGGCGCCCGTTCGACACAAGACACGCGCGCGCGGGACATGCGGTTGAACGCGGCACGCCCGATGCAGTGAGCCTGCGCGACCCCGGTGCCGGAGTCGCGCGCCATGACCTCTTCGTCCATCGCCCCCACCTCGGCCCGGCCCGTGGACCTGGGCGAGGCGCGCGTGCGTGTCACCGCGCTGCTCGTGGCCACGATGTGGTTCGACGTCCTGTATGGGGCCGCGCAGGTGGGCCGCGCCCACACGCCGTGGATCGTGGCCCTCGCGGGGCTCTGCGCGCAGCTCGCGTTCACGGCTGCCGAGGCGGCCGTCGCGGTTGTGGGCTGGCGAGCGATGGGAAGGAACGTTCGCTTCGTCGCGCTCGCCACGCGGCTGCTCGTCGCCTCCGCGGCGGAGACGCTGGCCGTGGGCATCGCTTCGGGGCACGCGTACCTGCCTCGCGAGTGGGCGCTCCTGCTCGCAGGGCCGCGGGCCGTCGAGTCGACGCGCCCGTTACACGGGCTCGCCACGGCGTTCGCGGCGACCGGCGTCCTGGCGATCGTGCGCATGCTCGCCTCCGCAGCGCTCCAGGCGCGCGCCGCGCGTGCCAGCTTCGCCGCGGCGCTCGCGCTCGTGCTGGCGATGTGGCTCGTCTCGCGGCTCGCCGTGTGGTGGGCGGTCGATCTCCTGCAGGGGCGGAGCTTCCAATGAGCGCGCGCACCAGCGCAGCGCTGGCGCTCGTGGCCGCTGCCGTCCTCGCGCTTGGCCTCGCCTGGTGGCGCGACGGCGCGCGACCCTACGAGACGCCCGTGTGGAAGCCGGCGCGCTTCGTCCAGCTCGTACCCGCCACGAAGGCCGACCGCGAGCGCTGGCTCGTCGCGGTCAACCTTCGCTGCCCGCACTGCCAGGCCCACCTGCGTGCGCTCGCGATTCGCATCGCCACGCGCCCGCGGCCGCCCGCACTCGGCGTGATCCTCGTCGACCAGGGCGTGCGGCCCACGCGGCTGGGCTTGGGAGTGCCGCTCACCGCGGGCGTGTGGTGGGACAGCGCGCAGGTGTGGCGCGACCAATGGGGGCGCCGCATGTACGGCGAGACGTTCCGGTTCGACACGCGCGGGCGGCTGCTCTCGGCCACGCCCGTGGGCACGGTCCCCGACAGCACCGGCTCCCGGATGTGAACCGACCCGCGCCCTCCGGGTCACACCAGGAAG
>DATLUU010000736.1:0-3163 GCA_035577885.1 Verrucomicrobiia bacterium | reverse complement strand
AGATGGAGTCCGCCAACTCCACGATCGCGTTGATCGAGGCCGCTTCGTTCATCACCTCGCTCGCGCTCGCGACCTCGGGGCTGTCGAACGCGGGATTGATCGACCAATTCGCGCAGCTCGGCCTCGGCCTCAGCGCCGCGGCAGCGATCAATGGCTACGGGCGCGCCCTGGAGCGCGACGCCGATCTCGCCGCGGTCCAGTTCCTCGCCAGCGCCGGGCGCGCTCCGTGCGGCGGGATCGAGGCGATGCAGGCGCTCCAGCTCCACGAGGAGCACGAGCCCGGCCGGCTCAGCAACGTGTTCTGGGGCAACCATCCGTTGCTCACCGATCGTGTCCGCTACCTGCGCGAGGCTTCCCATGCCGGCGAATGCACGTTCGACAGCGCGCACGTGGCCGACGACTACGCGCCGCACAAGTGGCCGATGTCGAAGCTCTCGGCGAGCTTGTGGGTGACGCAGCACGAATCGGGGAAGGCGCTGCGCCTGGCGAACGACTATGGCCGGCTCTTCCCCGAGGACGCGGGCATGCTCACCACGATCGGCGATGCGCTGGCCGAGTCGGCCCGCCCCGAGACGCTCGCGCTCGCGGTCACCGCGTACGAGCACGCGCGCATCCTCGCGCCGGACGATCGTGCCCCGTTGCGGGGGCTGGCGCTCGTCGCCGAGAAGCGCGGGGATTCCACCGCCTGCGTCCGCTACCTCGAGCGCTACCTCGAAGGGGATGCCCCGGTCCGCGACCGGCGCCAGTTCCGCCGCAAGCTGGAAGCGTTCCGCGCCCGCTTCGGCGCCCCCGCCCTGATCGATTCGACCGGAGCCGGGGCCGCTGCCGCCGACTCCACCGCGTCATCCAGATCCCCCGATCCACGAAAGGAGGATTGAGATGGTCTCCCTGAACCGCTGGGTTCGTCACCTTGCCGCGATCGCGGTGATGTTGATGGTCGGCGGTTGCGCCGCCAGCCTGCCCAAGACCAGCAAGGACTTCGCGGACGTGACCCAGGAGATGAAGGTCGTCGCGCCCATGCCCACGACGTTCGCCGTCAAGGAGGACGCGGCGTTCTCGAGCCAGGAGATGACCCAGCTGACCCACGACATCGAGCGCGAAGTGGACGGCGCCATGGGCTCGCTGGTCCGGGAGAGCCAGTACAAGCTGAGCGACTTCCAGTTCAGCGACAGCGCGCTGGCGGCCGACGCCGAGCTGCGGACCGCGATCTTCGAACAGCACCAGGCCATGGCGGACGTGTTCGCGAAGCTCGCCAGGTCGAAGTCGTCGACCATCGACATCCCCTACACGGCGAGCCTCGACCTGATCGCCGACCGGACCGGCTCCGACCACCTGCTGTTCGTCACCGGCCAGGGCACCTTCCAATCCACAGGTGCCGCGGTGAAGGAGGGCGTGCTCGCCGGCGTGTCCCTGCTGATGGGCGGCTCCCCGTCGATGTCCGACCCCTACCACACCAGCCTGGCCGCCATGCTCGTGGACGCCAACCGCGGCAAGGTGGTCTGGTACAACCAGGTCAGCCTCGTACACGACCCACGCCGCCCAAGCGAGCTCATGATCACTTCGCAAGCCCTCACCAAACCCCTGCTCGGCAAGAGCAAACTCACCCCCGACAAATCCCGCGACAACGTCATCATCGACAAGTACCACCACAAGACGACGGCGAAGAAGTAGGACTCGGCGCCGCATCGCCGGGACCGGGGGCGACCGGGGTCTCGTACGGTCCTTCGGAAACGAGATCCCCCTGATGCCTCCCGGGCCAGGCGACGCGCCGCAGACACCAGGCGAACGGGGCCCGGTGCCGCGGCGTCCAGCGCGGACGCGGGCCCCTGCGGCGTACGGCCGACGCTGAACACGAATTCCTTGACCGCCGCTCCGCGCCGGGAGCAATCTGGACATGGGTCAGGGCGATCCCCAATCGTCCCTCAGCCAGCCAGGGAGGAACATCCATGGCGCGTGGCACGGTCAAGTATTTCAACGACCAGAAGGGTTACGGGTTCATCACACCCGAGGACCAGGAGAGTTCCGAAGTCTACGTTCACTTCAGCGCCATCGAGAGCGCCGGGTTCCGGACGCTCCACGAAGGCGAACGAGTCGAGTTCGAAGTCGTGAGCAGTACCCGAGGTAACGAAGCGGCCCACGTCCTGAAGGTCTGACGTCTCTACACTCCGCCCGACGACCCACCACGCGGTCCGATGCGACGCATCGGGCCGCGTGGCTTCTTCGTCGCCATCTCCTCGCGCGCGGGCACGCGCGCACGCGCGCACGCGAGGCGATTGACCCTCGCGTGACAAGCCGCGAAGTGCCCCACGACGCTTTGCGTCGTGCGCGAGCCCGCGGCGAGGCCCCTGCACCGCAGCGGGCTCGCTCGCATCCCATCAGCGGTCACCAGGGCTGCCGGGGACCCCCGAGCGGCCAGATTTTGCCCCGCTGTGGGGGAGGCCCTATCCTGCCCGCCATGTTGGAGAACCTTCTAAAGAGTGTCTTCGGCTCCCGGCACGAGCGCGAGCTGCGCCGGACGAAGCCGATCGTGGACGAGATCAACCGCCTCTCGGCCGAGTGGGACGCGCTTCCCGACGACGCCATCCAGGCCAAGACCGCCGAGTTCCGGACCCGCTTCGAGCAGGGCCAGGACACGCTCGACGACCTGCTCCCGGAGGCGTTCGCGGCCGTCAAGCAGGCCTGTAAACGCTTGTGCGGAAAGACCTGGGACGTCTGCGGCATCCCGCTCACCTGGCAGATCGTCCCCTACGACGTGCAGCTCGTCGGCGGCGTCATGCTGCACGAGGGCAAGATCGCCGAGATGGCCACGGGCGAGGGCAAGACGCTCGTCGCCACCCTGCCGCTCTACCTGAACGCGCTCTCCGGCAAGGGCACGCACCTGGTCACGGTCAACGACTACCTCGCGCGGCGCGACTCGGAGTGGATGGGCGAGATCTTCAAGTTCCTCGGGCTCACCGTGGGCTGCATCCAGCAGAACATGGAGCCCGCCCGCCGCCGCGAGCAGTACGCCTGCGACATCACCTACGGCACGAACAACGAGTTCGGCTTCGACTACCTGCGCGACAACATGGCGGTGCGGCCCGAGTACCGGGTGCAGCGCGGGTTCGCCTACGCGATCGTGGACGAGGTGGACTCGGTGCTGATCGACGAGGCGAGGACGCCG
>DATLUU010000735.1:0-11469 GCA_035577885.1 Verrucomicrobiia bacterium | reverse complement strand
GCTGGACGTTCATGGGCACCGCACCGGTCACCGCCTCGGCGGTGGCGATCGTCGACGCCGGCTACAACTCCTCAGCTACGGCTGACGTGCTCCACGTCTTCGACGCGAACGGCAACTTCTATCTCTCCACCGACAGCGGGCACACCTGGTCGAGGCGGGGGAACGTGTTCGGATCCCCGGTTCCCGCGATGCGCGAGTCGTGGGGCCAGCTGAAGACGCGCTACCAGGGCGCTCCAACAAGCGCCCCGGCGACCCCGACGGATCGCTAGGCGACGCTGCCGGCCAGCACCACCGCGTGATCGCCCCGCTTGCGCGCGCGTCCCACCGGGAAACAGGGCACCCGGCGCTTCGCGAGCGCTCGCTCGAACACGGAAGCCTTCCGTTCGGTCACGCACACGAGCAGGCCGCCCGACGTCTGCGGGTCGTAGAGCGCGTCGAGCATCGGTGCGGCGAACCCGTCCGGCACCGCGATCCGCGGAGCGTAGTGCGTGCGATTGCGTGCGAGCCCGCCCGGTGCGACGCCGGCCGCGGAGAACTCCAGCACGCGCGGCAGGAACCAATGAGCGTCCGGCCGGATCTCCAGCGTCACCCGCGACGCGTCCGCAAGCTGTGACGCGTGGCCGAGGAAACCGAAGCCGGTGATGTCGGTGGCCGCGCGCGCGCCCGCTGCCACGGCCGCCTCGGACGCGGCGCGGTTGAGCGTCGCCATCTGCGCGGAGAGCCGCTTCTCGAGCCTCGCATCGAGCTTCCCCTGCTTCAATGCGGTGGAGAGGATCCCGGTCCCGAGCGGCTTGGTGAGGTACAGGCGGTCGCCGGCACGCGCGCCCGAGTTCAGGAGCAGCTGCTTCCGCTTCGCGATGCCGGTCACCGCGTAGCCGAACTTCAACTCGGTATCGCGCACCGTGTGGCCGCCCACCACGCTCGTGCCGGCCTTGCGCATGGTGTCGAGCCCGCCCTGCATCACCGCGGCCAGAACCTCCGGAGCGAGCGTGGCGTCGGGCGCGCACAGGAGCGCCAGCGCCGTGAGCGGCTTCCCGCCCATCGCATAGACGTCCGAGAGCGAGTTCGCCGCGGCGATGGCGCCGAAGTCGTAGGGGTCGTCCACGATCGGCGGGAAGAAGTCCACGGTCTGCACCAGCACCTCTCCCCGGCCGTGCGCGAACACGCCGGCGTCGTCGAGCGTCGAGGCGTCGACGAGCACGCGCTTGTCGCGCGGCGGCTGCTGGAGCAGCTCCAAGGCATGACGCAGGTCCCCCGGACCCAGTTTGGCGGCTCAACCCGCGCACGCGACCTGCGCCGTCAGCTGGATCTCGATGCGACGGCGGGCGGTCACGTGGCTCTCCTGTCCGGGATGGTCAGCCTCAGAGATCGCGCCCCACGGCCACGCACTCGATCTCGACACGCGCGTTCTTCGGCAGCCCGGCGGCGGCGACCGTGGTCCGCGCCGGCGGGCTCGCGCCGAACGCCTGCCCGTAGACCTCGTTCATCGCCGAGAAGTCCGCCATGTCGACAAGGAACACCGTGGTTTTGACGACGTCGGCGAGCGAGAGGTTCGCGCCGCGAAGCACGTTCGCCAGGTTCTGGAGCGCGCGCCGTGTCTCCGCCTGGATACCGCCCGGCACGAGGTTGCCGGTCTTGGGATCGAGCCCGACCTGCCCCGAGCTGTAAACCAGCTTCTGGCCGCCGTGCAGCCGCACCACCTGCGCCTGCGTGTAGGGACCGATCGCCTTGGGCGCGTCCTCGACCTGGAGCGGGCTCTTCATGTCGTCTTCCTCCTACGCGAGCGTCACTCGACGGTGACGCTCTTCGCCAGGTTCCTCGGCTGGTCCACGTCGCAGCCACGGGCCACCGCGATGTCGTACGCCAGCAACTGGAGCGGGACGACACTGAGGATGGGCTGCAGCATGGGGATCGTGGCCGGCACGTAGAGCACGTGGTCAGCGCGCCCCTGCACCTCCATGTCGCCCTCGGTCGCCACCGCGATGATGCGACCCTTGCGCGCGCGCACCTCCATCATGTTGCTCATCACCTTCTCATACGCCGAATCACGCGTGCAGATGAACACCACCGGCATGTTCTCGTCGATCAGCGCGATGGGCCCGTGCTTCATCTCCGCGGCCGGGTAGCCCTCGGCGTGGATGTACGAGATCTCCTTCAACTTCAAGGCGCCCTCGAGCGCCACCGGGAAGTGGAACCCGCGCCCGAGGTAGATGAAGTTGTCGTGGCGTCCATAGAGCTCGGCGATGCGGCGCACCGACTCGCGCGCCTCGAGCGCGTGCTCGATCTTCCCCGGGAGCGCCGCCAGCTCGCGCGCGATCTCGATGCCGTAGTCGCGCGACAGGCCGCGATGGCGGCCGAGCAGCAGCGTCAGCAGCGCCAGCACCGTGACCTGGCTCGTGAACGCCTTGGTCGAGGCGACGCCGATCTCGGGGCCGGCGTGGATGTAGACGCCGCCGTCCGACTCGCGCGCGATCGTGGAGCCGACGACGTTGACGATGCCCAGCGCCTTGGCGCCACGACGACGCGCCTCGCGCATGGCCGCCAGCGTGTCGATGGTCTCGCCCGACTGGGAGATCACCAGCACCAGCGTGCCCTCGTCGATGATCGGGTTGCGGTAACGGAACTCGGAGGCGTACTCCACCTCGACCGGGATGCGCGCGAACTCCTCGAGCATGTACTCGCCGATCAGCCCCGCGTGCCACGACGTGCCGCAGCCGAGGATGATGATGCGGCGCACGTCGCGGAGCTGCTCCGAGGTGAGGTTCAGGCCGCCCAGGCGCGCCAGCCCCTCGCTCACGAGCAGGCGGCCGCGGGTGGCGTTCCGCACCGCGTCGGGCTGCTCCATGATCTCCTTCAACATGAAGTGCTCGAAGCCGCCCTTTTCGATCTGGGACAGGTCCCAGTCGACGTCGTGCACTTCCTTTTCGACGCGCTCGTTCCCGATCGTCGCGGTGTGGAAGCCGTCGGGTGTCAGCACGCCCATCTCGCCGTCGTCCAGGTAGATCACCTGCCGGGTGTGCTCCACGATCGCGGCCACGTCCGAGGCCAGGTAGTACTCGCCGTCGGCGATGCCCAGCACCATCGGGCTGCCGTTCCGCGCCCCGACCATCACGCCGGGCTCGGAGGCGCACATGACGACGATGCCGTACGTGCCATCGACGTCGCGAAGCGCGGCGCCCACGGCGCGTTCGAGCTTCAGGCCACGCTTGAGGTACTTCTCGATCAGGTGCGCCAGAACTTCCGTGTCGGTGTCGGTGGTGAACGAGTGGCCCTCGGCGATCAAGGCCGCTTTCAGGGTGGCGTAGTTCTCGATGATGCCGTTGTGCACCAGCGCGACGTTCTTCGCCTCGTCGGTGTGCGGGTGGGCGTTGATATCGTTCGGCTCACCGTGCGTGGCCCAGCGCGTGTGCCCCATGCCGAAGCGGCCCGAGATCGGGTGGTCCTTGAGCCGCGATTCCAGCTGGCGGATCTTGCCCGCCGCCTTCACCACCTCGAGCTGCCCGTTCTTGTGCACCGCCACGCCGGCCGAGTCGTAGCCGCGGTATTCGAGGCGCTTCAGCCCCTCGATCAGGATGGGCAAGCACTCCCGGTTGCCGACGTAGCCGATGATGCCGCACATGCGCGCTACCTCCCGGGCGCGGAGAGCGCCCGTCGTGCCTCGTCCACGATCGCCTTGGTCCCCGTCGCCTCCGGCGACTCGGCGATCACGCGCACGACCGGCTCCGTGCCCGAAGGCCGGACGTGCACCCAGGTCTCCCCGCGCGCGAACCGCAAACCGTCCGCGGCGTCGATCTGCCAGCCGTCGAACGCGCGCTGGAGGCGCGCCGCGGCCCTCTCCCACGGTTCATCGGGCCGTGCGAGCTTGTCCTTGATCATCACGTACCGGGGCAGCGTGTCGGCCAGCGCCCGCAGCGTGGCGCCCCGGCGCATCGCGTGTGCCACCAACGCCATGGCCACCAGCGCATCGCGCCCGAGGTGGGCCGCCGGAAGGATCATGCCGCCGTTCCCCTCCCCGCCCGCCGCAGCATGGTTCGCGTGCATGGCCTCCACCACGTGGGCCTCGCCGACCGGCGTGCGCAGCAGCGGCACTCCCGCCGACGCGCACACCGCATCGAGCATACGGGAGGTGCTGAGGTTGGTCACCACCGGACCCTTTTGCGTCTCGAGAGCGACCCTCGTGCCGAGGGCGACCGTGTACTCCTCGCCGAGCGGCACGCCTGCCGCATCCACGAATGCGGCGCGATCGGCGTCCGGGTCGCTGGCGATGCCGAGATCGGCTTTCGCAGCTCTCACCTCCGCGCCGAGCGCGCCGAGATGTTCGGGCAGCGGCTCCAGCTCGCGCGTGAACTTCCCGTTCGGCTCGCAGTCGAGCTTCGTCACCTTGGCGCCGAGGCGCTCGAGCAGGGCCGGCAGCGCCACGCCGCCCACGCTCGCGCAGCCGTCCACCACCACGTGCAGCGCGCGCGCTCGGATCGCCGGCACGTCCACGTGCTTCAACGACAGCACGCGCTCCAGGTGCCATTCGAGCGCGTTCTTCTCCTCGCGCACGGCCCCGACCCTGTCCCACCGGGCCCAGAGGTCGCTGTTGTTCTCGAACCGCTCGCGCACCGCGCTCCCCTCGCGCGGGCCCAGGAATTCGCCGCGCGCGCTCAGGAACTTGAGGGCGTTCCACGGCGCCGGATTGTGGCTCGCGGTGAGGATGACGCCGCCCGCCGCCTTCAGGTGCTCGACCGCGAGCTGGGTGGTGGGCGTGGTCGCGAGCCCGATGTCCACGACGTCGCGCCCGGCGGCGTTGATTCCCGCCGCCGCCGCGAGCCGGACCATGGGCCCGGTGACGCGCGCGTCGCGGCCGATCACCACCGGGCCATCACCCGGGAGGCTGCGCGCCAGCGCCGCCGCAAAGCGCGCGACGATCGAGGGATCGAGCGAATCGCCGACGATGCCACGCACACCCGCGACGGAGATCATGAGTTGGCTGGGCATGTAAGGATGACGATACGCGAGTCTCAAGGGCGGCGAAAGCGCGCCCGGCCCTTCCCACCGGCTGCCGGCGGCGCAGCCCAAGACGAGGGGCCCCGGCGGATCTCTCCGCCGGGGCCCTCGCGCGCTATCGTGAGCTGCAGCGACGACTCACGGGCGCAGGATCATCAGGTGCGTCGAGCTCTGCGAGCCGTTCGACACGCGCACGAAGTACGCACCCGGCCGCGCGCGCCCGCCGCGTGAATCGAGCCCGTCCCACGCCACGCTGTGGAGGCCTGGCGCGAACATGCCGTTCGCGAGCGTGCGCACCCGCTTGCCCGCCGCATCGAACACCTCGACCTGCACGTGGCCCGCAAGCGACATCGCGAAGCTCACGTTCGTGCGACCCGAGGTGGGGTTCGGCGCCACGGTGCGGATGCCGAACTCGAGACCGCTCCCGTGCGCGTCCGCGACGCCCGCCGTGGCCGACCACGGGCAGACCGTGGCGCACACGTAGATCTGGGCGTTCTGGTCGCCACACTGGAACGTGAGCAGCACGCAGCACGTGGCGCCGCTGGGCAGGCCTGGAGCGCTGAACCGCAGCCAGCCCGTCCAGTTGGCCGGCAGCACCGCCGGCGCCGGCGTGTGGTCCTCGTTCTCGAGCACGATCGTCCAGCCGGGGCAGGGCGCGGTCATGTTCCACGTCGTCCCCGAAGCCAGCGTGCAGCCCGAGATCACGTGCAGGTAGGAGGAGCCGCCCGCACTGTTCACGAGGATGCTGCCGTAGTGCTTGTTCACGCTGCCGCTGCCGCCGGGGCCGCCCCACGTGATGTCCACGTTGCCGACCCAGGTGGTATCCGACACGCAGGGAGCGCTGAGCGGCGGGTTGCCGGCGGGGAACAGCGTGGGCGGCTCCGCGGGCAGAGAGTCGCGCAGCACGTTGAAGAACACGTCGTAGACACCGTTCGGCGGCAGCGCCGGGATGTCGAAGTGACCGATCCGGCCTTGGTCGGCCAGGAACACGCCGAACATCTGCGAGAACATGTCACCGCTGATCGGCTGCGTCGGGGTGTTGCCGTTCGGGTTCGACCAGCGGACGTGGAAGCGCACGCCGTTCGCGCCGGGCAGGTTGGTCCAGTCGATGCCGCTCGGCGTCGGGTTGCCGCCGCTCGCGGGGTCGCACTGGCAGGTGAAGACGCAGAGGTCGATCACGCCCGTGATGCCGCGGCACGCGAACGTCACCTGGAAGCAGCAGGTGTCCGGCACCGGCACCCACGCGTCGGCCGTGACCTTGATGTAGCCCGTCCAGCCGGGAGGCACCGGGTTCGGCGCCGGCGTGACCTTGTCTTCCTGGACCAGCGTCGCGTGGAAGCCCGGGCACAGGCCGCTCACCAGCCACGGCAGCGACGACGTGCTGTCGCACTCGAGCTGGCCGACGTGGATGAGCGAGCCGCCCGACCCGGGGCAGACGACCATCTGGCCGATGTGCTTGTTCACCGTGCCGCCGCCGGCGGCGCCGACCCAGTGCAGGTCGACGTTGCCGTCCCAGTGGTCGATCGGCGGGCACGGACCCGAGGGCCCGTCCGCGGGACCGGACGACGGACCGCTGGACATGGGACCGCCGACTTTCTGCGCCGAGGGAGGTAGCTGCGAAAGCGGGACGTCGAACGTGACGTCAAACGAGCCGTTCGGCGCCAGCGCCGGCACCGCGAACGTGCCGATGGTGCCGAAGTCCGGGCGGAACACGCCGAAGTCCTGCGAGAAGAGCGTTCCCGTGATCGGGCCCGAAGCCTCTGAGTTCGGGTTCGTCCAGTGCACCTGGAAGCGCACCGTCCCGCCGTCCGGTTGCGTCTGCCAATCGATCGTTCCCGGGACCGGGTTATGAGACGTGCTGTCGCAGTCACACGTGGTCGCGCACAACTGGATGACGCCAGGCTGGCCGGCACAATCGAAGTGCAGCTCGGGGCAGCAGTTGACGCCCACGGGTGTGGTGGCGGTGGCGCTGATGCAGACCTGACCATGCCAGCCCGGCGGCACGGGATTCGGCGCCGGCGTCACCTTGTCTTCCTCGTAGAGCGCGACGTTGAAGCCCGGGCACAACCCAACAACGCTCCACGCCGCGCTCGCGGCGCAACCGGTCTGGAGGTGGAGGAACGTGCACGCGCCGCCCGGACACACGGGGACCGTGGCGAAGTGGCGCTCGACCTGGCCGGCGCCTCCGGCCGTGTTCCAGGTCACGCGCACATTGCCCCGCCACGGGTTATCGGGCCCGCACGGCGAACCCGCCGCGGGACCACCACTGATCGGCGCGGAGACGGGCAGCTGCGCGAACGTGTATTCGGTGAACCAGTCGAACGATCCACCCGGTGCAAGCGCGGGGATGTCGAAGTTGCGAGGGTTCGGAGCGTCGGGCAGGAACACGCCGAACGCCTGGGGCACGAAGAATCCCGTACCGCCGCCGCTCGCGTTCGCGCCCGGGTTCGTGAAGTGCAGCTGGAAGCGGATGTTGCCGCTCGCCGGGCTCAAGCTCCACGTCACATTCGACGGATCGAGCGTGGTGGCGGCGCGCACGGATCGCGCCGGGAGTACTGCGAGACACGCGAGCGCCAGCGCGCTCAGGTGCCGTCGGAGAGACTGCGTCCGACCGTTCATGGGTGGCCTCCTGGTCCGGGTGGGGTGATGGGAGGCGCGCCAGCACCTCCTTCCGTAGAGGCAGAACGCAGGGCTGGCCCAGGAACGGCCACGGCCTCACGCCCTGGTTGAGCGTGAGGCCGTAAGGTGTTGTAAAGACAACTAGTGTAGGACGATCCCTCGAACCCCTGCCGAGGCTCCCGGCACGTGGACGAGCGCGAAGTAAACGCCCGCCGCCACGCGCTGCCCGGACACGTCGCGCGCGTCCCACGCCACCTCCGCGGGTCCCGCCGCGAGCTCGCGCGCGAGCGGCTCGGCGACGCGGCGGCCCTGCGCATCGAGGATCGTGACGCGCGCCGGCCCGGTCGCAGGCATGACGAAACTCACGGTGCCGCCGGCGTTCGCTGCGTCGTTACGCCATGTCGCGTGCATCGGACCCTGGACGGCGCTCGAGGCGACGCTCGCGACCGCCGCCGCGCGCCCGTAGTACTTGAGATCGCCCGTGCTGGTCGAGTAGACGATGCCCACCGTATCGGCAGTACCCGAGACATCGATGCCGCACGCGAGCGTGCTGCCCACATCGCCCTGCTGGTCGAGCCAGGTGCGACCCCAGGACGGTCCGGCGCCCGAGGCGTAGTCGAGGTCGGCGGAGCCCAGGTCGCGGTACGCGATCCCGACCGGCCCCGACGCGCTGTTGCCGAGTTCCACCGCCGCGCACGCGCGGCCGACGACGCGCGCGCCGAGACCATCCACGATGTCGATCGCCCAGCCGCCCGGGATCTGGTGCGCGTAACGCAGCTGGTGATCCGGATGGTCGTGATAGGCGATGCCGTAGTCGCCCGCGTGCCCGATGAGCGAGGCCCAGTCGCCGGTGCCCGGCAAGCCGTCCACCACCTGCGCCTGCCACGGTGGGGAGTCGCCGCTCGTGGCGATGCTCAGCATGCCCGGGGAGCCGTCGCGATACGCGATCGCCCGCGCCCCGAGGGCGAGCACGAGCGACGGATCGCCGGCGCCGGGAAGCACGGATGCGACCGGCTCCATCGTCCACGGCCCTCCTCCCGCCTGCTGCAGGTAGAAGAGCATGTTGCTCGACGAGCTCACGCACGCGATCCCGGTGGTGCCCGGGATATGCGCCAGGCTCGTCGGGCCCGTGACGCCAAGGCCGGGGAAGATCGTCTGCACGTCCCAGCCCGCCGCGTTGTGCCTCGCGAACACCACGCCGCCGGCACCGTCGTGATAGCTCACGATCGGCTGCCCCGCGTCGTCGAAGTCCATCGCCAGGCCGGCGGCCTGCGCGGTGCCGTCCACCACCTCGATCCCCCAGGCGGACCCCGTCCACTGCGCGAAGCGCACGTGGTGGTCGGTGCCGATGAAGACGAGCGCGCGCGCCGAGTTCACGATCGTCGTGCGGCGCGCCTTCGCCTCGAAGCCGGGCGAGCTCGACGTGTCGCTCACGAAGATGCCCTTGCAGAACTCGCAGATCGTGGAGCTGGACGCGGTGGGATCCTGCGCCCACGCCGGGCGCGCGAGCGCCGCCAGCGCGAGGAAGATGCCGAAGAGCCGTCTCATCGTGTCGCTCCCGGTTGAGGGGTCTCGATCGCGTCCTGAGCGGCGGCAAGCGCGTCTTCGAGACGCAGGGATTCGCCGGTCGAGTGTTCTCTTGCGAAGGTCTGCTCTCCGAGGCCCTGCGCGAGCGCCCGACCGCGCGCCTCGGTCATGCGTCCCCACCAGGCGCCGGCCGGCAACCCCATCGCCCGGCGAAGCCCCGAGGCGGCACCGAGCAAACGTGCCGCGAGCGGCGCGTCGTCGATCGACTCCGCGGCGACCTCGAGCGCCGCGGCGCCGGAGCGGCGTGCGCGCAGGTCGCGCACGAGCGTCAGCGCCTCGCGCAGGTGGTGCGAGCCCTCCCCGCGCTCGCCCAGGCGGATCGCGGCGAGCGCCAGGTTCAAGAGCGTGACGATGCTCGCGTCGCGGTCGCCGGCCGCACGCTGGAGCTCCAACGCCTCGGCGTGGTGCCGGCGCGCGGCGGCGAAGTCATCGCTCAGCCGCTCGAGGACGCCGATGTTGTTGAGCGTCGCCGCGAGACGGCGCTGGTCCCCGCGCTCTCGATAGATCGCGCACGCGCGCGCATAGCCCGCCGCCGCCTCGGCGTGGCGGCCGTCGTCGGCGTCGCACAGCGCCACGTGCGTGAGCGCGCGCGCGACACCGAGCGCGTCGCCGAGGCCTTCGAACGCTGCCACGGCCGCGAGGCTCTCGCGGCGGCCCGCGACGCGATCGCCCTGGAAGA
This sequence comes from Verrucomicrobiia bacterium, assembly GCA_035577885.1. GTDB lineage: Bacteria > Eisenbacteria > RBG-16-71-46 > RBG-16-71-46 > RBG-16-71-46 > JAIOPA01. The sequence continues at coordinate 1,592 of DATLUU010000735.1, read as the reverse complement.
GCGCGAGACCACCCGCCGCGAACAGAGCCAGCGCCCGGGCCGGCGAGGGCGCGTCGGCCCCGGGGCGCTCGAGCGCAGATTCGAGTGCCGCCCGGCCGCGCTCGAAGTGTCCGCGCACGTACCAGAACCACCACGCCGCGCCCGCGAGGCGCAACGACAGCTGCGAATCGTCGTCGGGCCCGGCGTCGAAGGCGATCGCCGCGAGCACGTTCTCGTGCTCGGCCTCGAGCCACGCCAGCGCGCGCGACTGCGAGGCACCGCCCGTCAACGCCGGCGCGAAACGCTCCACCGCGTCGAGGTACGCCTGGCGATGCCGCACGCCGAGTCGACGCCATCCACCCGTTGCTTCGGCGCGCGCCAGCGCCGCGCGGCGCACCGGCTCGAGCAGGCGATAGCGCGGCTCGGCCCGGTCGGCGCGCACGATCGTCACCAGCGCGCGCTCGAGCAACCGCGCCAGCGCATCGAGCGCCGCGAAGCGGTCGCCATCGGCGGTCGCCACGGCCGAGGCCATCGCCAGGTCGAACCCGCCGCGGAACACGCCGAGCGCGGACAGGAAGGCCAGCTCATCGGGCTCGAGTCGGGCGAGGCTCGCCTCCAGCGCCGCGCTCACCGCGTCGGAGCCGGGGGCTCCGCGCTCGAGCTCGCCGGCGATCACCGCGAGCGGCTGCTCGGCGAGGCGAACCGCCGCCAGCTCGATCGCGAGCGGCACTCCATCGAGCGCGCGGACGATGGCTGCGACGCGCGTGAGATCCGCGTCGGGGAGCACCAGGTCCGGCGCGGCTCGGCGCGCGGTCGCGAGGAACAGGCGCACGGCATCGTTCGCGAGCAGCCGCGGCGCGGTGAGTGACTCGTCATCGGGTACCGCGAGCGGCGCCAGGCGCACGTGCTCTTCGCCCGCCGCCCGCAGAGGTTCACGGGCGGTCACGAGCACGCGCAGCCGGGGCGCCGCCGCGATCAACGCGGACGCGATGCGGGGGCATGCGGCCGCGGCTCCATCCACGCCGTCCAGCACGAGCAGGGTTGGTCCTTCGAGTGCCGCGGCGAGGGCGGCGGGCAGTAGGGCCTCACTCATGGTACGCACGCCGGCCACGACGCTGATCGCCGCCACGAGCGAGGCCGCATCGCCGCACGCCGTGGCATCCACCCAGAGCGAGCGGGCGGCACCGTCGGCCAGCGCGTGCGCGAGCCGGCTCTTGCCCAGACCCGCGGCTCCGGTCAGCGTCACCAGGCGTGCGCGCTCGAGCAGCGACGTGCAGAGCGCGACCTCGCGCGCGCGGCCGATCAGCGCACCTTCGCCCGTCGCTGCAGCCGCCGAAGCGTGGCCCAGCTCCGCGAGCAACGCGGCACCGTCGGTCGGACGCTGCGCCGGATCGCGCGACAGCGCCGCGAGCACCGTCGCGCGCAGGGCGGGCTTGAGCTCCGCGGGCAGGTGCCCCGGATCGAGCGTGCTTTCGAGCGTCGCAGCGAGGCGCTCTTTAGCGTCCGCGCCCGGGAACGCCGGCGCGCCGGTCAGGCAACGCCACGCGAGCACGCCCCACGCGAACACGTCCGTGCGCGCGTCCTGCGCCTCGCCACGGATCTGCTCCGGGCTC
>DATLUU010000734.1:0-10457 GCA_035577885.1 Verrucomicrobiia bacterium | reverse complement strand
CCCGTGAGTGCCGACCTCAAGAGTGTCTCCTTCATCAACTCGTCGGTCGGCTGGGCGGTGGGCCTCGGCGGCACCGTGCTCAAGACCACCGATGCAGGGAAGATCTGGAGCAAGGTTCCTTCGAGCACGACGGCGGATCTCGCCGCTGTCCAGTTCGTGAGCATCCCGCCGACGAACGTCTGGGTGAGCGTGAACACGTCGCCGCCGGGTCGGTCGTTCACCGTGGACGGCGTGCCGTTCACCACCGCCCAGACGTTCAACTGGGCGTTCGGTTCCTCGCACACCATTGCCACGTCCGCACCGCAGCCGGGGGCGGATGGGAGTCAGTTCATTTTCTTCGGCTGGAGCGACGGCGGTGGGATCTCGCATACCGTGAGGCCCACCGCGAACACCGCCTTCGTCGCCAGCTTCGCCCCCCAGTTCATGCTCACGACGAGTGCCGGCGAAGGCGGCACCGTCACCCCTGCGAGCGGGTTCCAGACCGCGGGGAGCGTGGTCTCGATCCGCGCCACCCCCGATGCCTGCCGGAGGTTCATCCTTTGGGCTGGAAGCGGGCCGGGGTCATTCACCGGAGGGAACAATCCCGCCTCGGTGATCATGAATGGCCCGATCAGCGAGACCGCGACCTTCGCCCCCGTCGTGTCGGTCACGGTGCGTAGCGATCCACCCGGGCGCCCGATCACGGTGGACAACGTTTCCTTCACCGGCGTCCGCTCGTTCACGTGGCCGGCCGGCTCCTTCCACACCATCGGGACGACCTCTCCGCAGGCGGGGATAGCGGGGAGCCAGTACGTGTGGTCCGGTTGGAGCGATGGCCTGGCGATCGCGCACACCGTTGCGCCGACGACCGACAGCACGTTCACGGCCAGCTTCACCACCCAGTACATGCTGACGATGGGCGCTGGTGCGGGAGGCTCCGTGAGTCCCGGCAGCGGCTTCCGGGACGCCGGGGTCGTGATCCCGATCGGCGCCACCCCCTTCTTGGGACAGCTGTTCGGCCGCTGGACGGGGAGCGGGACCGGGTCTTACTCGGGTTTTGACAATCCGGCGTCGGTGACCATGAACGGGCCGATCAGCGAGACCGCGGTGTTCTCTGGACCACTTCCAGCCGGCCTGAACCTCAGCTGGGGCGATGCTCCGCCGCGTGGCTATTCCGCGCTTCACTTCGGCTGCAACTCGAACGCGGGTGCGGACACGCTCATGGTCAGCTTCGTCTCACCGCACGCCCTCGATGCCTTCAGCGGGATCGAGTTCTCCATCGTGGCGCAGGCTCAAGGGGACTCGCTGCCGCCCTGGTGGCGCCTCGCAGCGGCGGAGTTGAGAGCAGCGACGTCGCAGGGCGGATGCAACCGCTCGCTCGCAACCTCCATCGACTTCAGGGGCGGCCCGTTCACGGGTCGCGATCCGTGGTCGAGCACGTCCACCAGTAGTGCGGTTGTGCATCTCTATCCCGACAGCGTGCCCAACCGGGCACGCATCATCGGCACGGCCACCATGCCGCTCGGGGAGTCTGGCCACATCATCCCCGGCGTCCAGTACTACGCGATGAAGCTCGTCCTCGATCACCAGAACACCGTCGGCCCGGAAGCGTGCACCGGTTGCGGCGTGCCGGTCTGCCTGCGGCTCGACTACCTGGTGTTGACGCAGGGCAACGGGCTTCCGTCCACGACCCTGACGACCGTGAGCGGAGCGAGGGTGGCAGGATGGCAGGGTGCCGGCTGCGCGGACACGACCTTCTTCCCCAAGGTGTTCAGTATCTCGCCCGCAGGCGCCGTGCCGGGGGCCGACGTGACGATCGATGGCCGTTTGTTCTCGACCTCCGACCCGCTCAACGTGAACGATCTCACGTCCATCTTCAGCGTGAGTTTCAATGGAACCAACGCGCCGCAGTACCGCATCAACTCCACGAGGACCCGGATCAGCGTCACCGTGCCCACGGGCGTTGCGCCCGGGCCGGTGATCGTGGCCAACAGCTACGGATCGGGGGCAAGCGCGACGATCTTCTCCTACGACTTCGGGCCCCGCACGCTGCTGGTGAAATCGAATCCCGCTCGGGGCGAGGCGTTGATCGAGTTCGGCGTTCCGGAGCCGGGGCACACGAGCGTCGAAGTGTTCTCGGCTTCCGGCACCCTCGTGCGGACGCTCTACAGCGGCGAGGCCCAGGCGGGACGGACTGAAGTGCGATGGGATGGCCGGAGCAGCGCCGGGACGCGAGTGGCCCCAGGCTTGTACTTCCTGAGGATGGACCACCTCGGCTATCGACAGATGCGGCGGCTGGTGCTCTTGCGATGATGTCGTCCTGACGACTGGCGGACGACGAGGTTCGCATCGGCGAGCCACGACCGTGGCGCTGCCCACTATTGACAGGGCCTTCACGCTGGCATGACCGCACTCGGAGCCGATTGCGGAGCGCTTGTCGCCAGAGCGTAGCGGTCGCTAGGTTGAAAGTGACCCTCTGAGCAGGGCCCAACCACGGAGAACGCCATGGCCGCGACGAATGAAGGCAGCCAGCGCTACCTGCACGGCTACGAGGAGTGGACGAAGACGTGGATGCAGCAGCGCACGGCCGCGCGGGAGCTGGCGTTCGCCGTTCCTCACCTGAAGCCAGGCATGAACGTGATCGACTGCGGCTGCGGTCCGGGTTCGATCACGATCGGCGTGGCGGACATCGTCGCTCCGGGACAGGTGACCGGAGTCGACATCGAGCCCCGTCAGCTCGAGGCGGCGCGCGCGCTGGCACGCGAGCGTGGCGTCCGCAACGTCCGCTTCGAGCAGGGCTCGGTCTATTCGCTGCCTTTCCCCGATGCGAGCTTCGACGCAGCCGTCGCCCACTTCGTGATCGAGCACGTGAGCGATCCGGTGCGCGCCCTGCGCGAGCTGCGGCGCGTGATCAGGCCCGGCGGCTTCGCCGCCATCAAGGATCCGTTCTATCCCGCGTTCACGTTCCGGCCGCGCCTGCCCGTGATCGAGCGGTTCGGCGAGTTGATGGCGAAGGCGCGCGCCCACAACGGCGCCAGCGATGCCTACGCTGCGGACCTGCGCGCGTGCTTGCTCGAAGCCGGCTTCGTGCGCACGCAGGCCGAGGCGGGAACCGAGACTCCCGCGGGCATGGGCAATGGACCGCCCATGCTTGCATTCGTCATGGTGAACCAGCTCCGCGAGCGTGCGTTCCGCGACACCGTGCTGGCACAAGGCTGGGCGACCGAGGCGGAACTGGAGAGCCTGTCCGCCGCTGCGGCAGCGCTGGGCGAGCGGCCGGACCTGTTCGGGTTCGTGGTGTTCGTTCAGGCGATCGGCTGGGTGGGGTAGCGGCATGGGAGCATGGTCGTGCGGATGGCAGAGCTGCTCCCTGACAACGGCGCCGGGGCCGGGTTCCAGATGGCTCGCCGGCATCTGCTAGCCTAGCCCCGTGCTGGAGACCATCGGGAGTACTCGCGCGGGACGGCGTGCCACGGCGGTGGGCCACGCGAGCCTCAGCTTCTCGGTCGTCGTCCCGGCCCACAACGAGGAAGCGCTGCTCGGCGCCTGCCTCGATGCCCTGCTCGCCCAGGACTACCCGGGCCGGCTCGAGATCATCGTCGTCGACAACGCCAGCACCGACCGCACGGCCGAGGTGGCGCGGCAGCGGGGCGTCCGCGTCGTCCACGAGCCGAAGCGTGACTACTGCCAGGCCTTGATCTGCGGATTCGCCGCGGCGCGCAGCGACGTCATCGCGCTCACCGACGCCGACACCCTCGTGCCGCCCAACTGGATCTCGTGCCTGGCGCGCGGCTACGAGGACGGCGTCGTCGCCGTCGGCGGCAATGTCGTGTTCGACCGGCCCAACTGGAAGAGCGTGCTGCTCGCCAAGGTCCTCGTGCCCGCGTTCAACATGCTCGACCGTCACGATCCGCACGGGCCGCATCTCTGGGGATCGAACTTCTCGGTCCTGCGCGACGCGTTCGAGCGGATCGGCGGCTGGAACCGCGACTACAGCCTCGAGGTGGACAGCGAGATCTCGGAGCGCCTGCGCCAGGTCGGCCGCGTGCGCGTGCTCGCCTCGGTCAAGGTGCGGACGTCGTCGCGGCGATGGAACCGGAGCCTGCTCCCGAACCTCTACCTGTTCGTCTCGAACTACGTGTGGATGAAGCTGTTCCGCAAGCCGCTCTGGCGCGATTTCCCCGTGATCCGCGATAAGGCTTCCGCGCAAGGCCACAAGGCCAGGGCCGCCTTCACCACGATCCTCGTGCTCCTGTCGATCGCAGGGCTGGTGTTCGCGTCCTGCTGGCCGCGCTCCAGCCTGTTCGGCAAGACGTACTGGCGCGGGGACACGGACCAGAAGGTGGTGGCGCTGTCGTTCGACGACGGGCCGAACGAACCCTACACGTCGCGTGTGCTCGACATCCTCAAGCGCGAGCACGTGTCCGCCACGTTCTTCCTGGTGGGTGTGAACGTGAGCCGATACCCGGCCGCCGCCGCGCGCATCGTCAAGGACGGACACGTGGTCGGGAACCATTCGCAGTTCCACCACATCCCGTTCGCATTGGAGTCGCCTTCACGGATCCGGACCGACGTGAGCGCCGCGGAGGAGTCGATCCACCAGGCCACCGGCCAACTCCCGCGACTCTTCCGTTCACCGCAGGGGCTCCGCTCGCCGTGGCTCATGAACGTGCTCGCGAGCGACTCGCTGATCAACGTGACGTGGAACGATGCACCCGGTGACTGGGATCCGCTCCCGGTCGAGACCATCGTCTCCCGCGCGGTCGAGTCGGCGAAGCCGGGATCGATCATCCTGCTTCACGACGGCATGAACGCCACGCATGGCGCAGACCAGAGCCAGACCGTGAAGGCCCTGCCGGGGATCATCGAGGGGCTCCGCGGGCGTGGGTTCCGCATCGTCACGCTGCCCGAGCTGCTCCACTGCCCGGCGACGCTCTCCGCGTGGCCGCAGCAGGGTCGACACCCCTAGCCAGGCGCCCGGTCGAAGCGTGCGATCGCCGCGACCGTGGCGATCGCATAGAGCCAGCCGAGGCCGATGTCCAGGACATAGTGCTCGGCGGCATAGACGAGCACGAGAGCCATCGCCGCGGCGTAGAGGGCCAGCGCGACGCGACGGACCGGGCCGCCGTCGCGCCAGAAGAACATCGCGATCAGCAGCGGGTATGCCGCGTGCAGCGACGGGATCGCGGCAACGTCGTTGGCATACAGGGTCGAGCCGGAGAACTGGACGGCGATGCCGTGGAAACCGAGATGCTCCCAGAGCTCCCGTACGAGCCGATGGGTGGGAGCCAGGGCGCCGCGCTGGCTCGCCAGCCACGGCGGCACGGCCGGGAACAGGATGTACGTCAGGTAGCCGATCGTCGTCAGTCCGACGACGCCTCTCATGTACTGCAGGTAGCGCGGGCGCGAACGCACCCAGAGCCAGAGGCCGACCAGGATCGGGACGAAGAAATGGGACGTGTAGACAGCCAGCGCCGCGTAGTCCCACCAGCCCGGGTGCGTCTGGGAGTACCCGATGCGCTGAAGCTGAACCGCCGGAACGTTCCCACCGAACAGCAGCTCGTCCACGCGGATCTGCGGCAGGGTGTGCGCGGGAGGAAGGAAGCGAGCGAGCCGGTTGTGGATCGAATCGTAGAGGAACAGCACCACGAGCACCGGGAACCAGTCGACGAGGAACCGTCCCGCGCCACGGACGGCTCGCAGCCATCCGGCGGGGGCGCCCACGCCCACGGGAAGGCCCGTCGCTCCGAGAGTGTCGTCCGGGCCCGGTTCCGTCCGTCGCATCGTGGCAGCGTACCAAATGAGCGGGTCGCCGCCCTTCTCTGCATCACGCTGGGTCCCGTTCCATGGAACGTGCGGCATGCGCGGCGCTCGGGTCCGCGATCAGCATCCCGCCGCGCACGGTCGCGCCGATCAGGATCGCGGCGCTCACGAGGACGATGTTCTTGATGATGTACTGCCCTTCGAGCGTGGGCGCGATCGGGAACAGCGTGAACGTCTCCTCGGGGAAGAGCACCAGAGGGGTCACGGTCCCCGCCATCTGTAGCAGCAGGAGCAAGACCGTGACGCGCAGGAATCGTCCGCTCAGCAACCCGAGGCCGATCGTGGTTTCGAGGATCGCAAGGAGGGGCACGGAGAGAGCCGGGCGCACGTGGCCGAAGCTGAGCGCTTCGATGGTACGCGCGGCGAGGTCCTGCGCAGGGCTCATCCCGGGGAAGAACTTGAGCACCCCGAACCACAGGAACACGATCCCGATGCTGATGCGCAGCATCGTGACGGCATGACGTGCGGTCCAACGCGTGAGGCGTGCGTCGAACGCTTCGAACCTCGGGCTGGGCACTTGCAAGGAGCCTCCATGCGGTTGACTTGTGACCACGACTGTTCGGGAGAAGCCGAGTCTCCAGAGTCTTCACCTTCTCGCACGACATGGACGTGGTCCACCGCCGCGAAGAAGTTCATGATCAGCGGCGAGGCCGCACCCGGCGCTGCACAGGGTGCGTTGGTAGGCCAGCCTGCCAACCCGGACCGCCCCGGCCGGAATCTTTGTCGCGCTACACCGCGTCCTCGATTCTCTAACGAAGACATGGCAAGCGGGAAGGGGAGGCCGCAATGCATCGATCCCGAGTTCGGCCCGCGCTACTGGCAGCCGCCTTACTGGCGAGCTGTGGTTGCGGCGAGTATCGGATGGCGCAGATGAACTACCGTCGGTGCGTGACCGCGCTGAACTCGCCCTTAACCTTTGCAATCGCCGAGGACAGTACTTCCGCAGCCTGGGAACGGGCTCGGGTGTTTGTCAGTCAATACGGCTCCGTGCCGATTGAGTCCTCGACGGATTCGCTGATTCAGACTGGGCCGCTGACCGAATGGCCCCAGTACGGCTACACGATCACGAGATCTCGCATGGGCAGTGGCGTGCAGATCACCGTTCGATGCAACGCCAGTCGGAAGAGGGAACAGGGCACCGACAACAACGCCCACATCGCGGCGTACTACATCAGGACGGGAATCCTGGATTGCAGGGATTTCACAAGCGTCGGAATCAGGCGCAGCCCGTGACCTCGCTCAGGTGTGGCGGAATCGACTCGAACAGCCGTTTCTCTTGTCTCCATCAGATGGACAGGTCCGGCGCGCCCTCGAGTACCCGCTGTTCCAGTCTCGGCTGCTCGCCTCGCTTCCAGAGCCGGGCGCGGTGCAGCACGCGATAGCGGAGCGGGCCGCCGTCGGGCGTCGTGCTCCGCGCGATCGGTCGCTCGATGCACACGAACTCGGATTCGAGCACGTCGGGCGCCACGCGGACCGCGGCGTACCCGTGGCCACCGACGTCGACGAACGACAGGTGGGGTGACAGGTCGGGATTGGAAAGCGCCCGGGCCTTCGCGAGATCGCCCGAGCTCGCGTACTCGAGCGCCGATCGCACGCCGTGCCGGATCATCATGTTGATCGTCGGCTCGGGCTTCGCCGCCCCGGGCTTGTCGACGAGATACATGCCGCGCAGCGGCACGTCCTTCGGCAGCCGATGCTCGGCGGACTCGAGCAGGCCCGGCGACGAGATCGAGCCCACGACGAATTCGACGCCCACCGGGTCGAACGGCTTCGGTGGCAGCGACCGCGACGGCCGTCCGGCCCAGAACGCATGACGGTCACCTGCGACGATCGCGAGTCCGGTGATGCCCGCGTCGCGGACCGCGTCGTAGATCTCGTTGCGCTCGGCGATCAACGTGCTCCAGTCGCCACCCCCGAGGCTGGCGTAACCCGCGCCGCCCCAGGACGGCGATCCGGGCGGGAGATTCTGCGGGTCCGCGCGCTCCGCGAGTGTCGCGAGCGAGCTGCCCCAGACCTTCCACGGTGCGCGCGAGGCCTTGAGCTGGGAGAGGAACCACGCCTTCTGTTCCACACCGAGCATCGACGGGGCCGGCTGGTCGCGGCGTGAGTTGTTGATGTCCTTGCCGGCGAACTGGATCGTGGTGGGCGGGTGCCCGCCGTCGTAGGTCTGGCCGGCGTCCAGGATCTCGAGGACTTCCTCGGGGATGAAGTAGGGGAAGTTCTTGTCGAAGAACTGATCCCCCTCGGGAACGTCCGTCGCGTCGGGCGATCGATAGCTGCGCTGGTCGGTGATGAAGAGGTCGAGATTGGCGCCATATTTTGTGGCGCGGTACGCCTGCAGGCTGGCGATCGCCGCCAGGTTGTTCTGCTCCTGCCCGAGTCCATGGGCGTCGAACGTCGCGATCGGCGTGTCGGTGACCTGCGGCGGATCGAAGGTTTCGAGCGACGGGCCGCTCGGCTTCTTCACGCGGGCCGGCTGGTATTCCCACCACGCCTGGTTCGCGGCCACCTTGCGGGTCTGCGCAGGACGGGCTTCGCCCTTGAACACCTGGATCCCCTGGTATCCCTGCCACGAGTATTCGTGGTTGTCCCAGATGCAGATGAACGGCCACCGCGCCCGGGCGTCCTGGATGTCGGGATCGTGCAGGTACCCGCGGTACACCGCGCGGTAGTCGTCGACCACCGTCGGAATGTGGAAGTCGCTGATCTTCTCGCCGTTCTGATACCGGACCACTTCGTAGATCGTGCGATCGTAGTAGCCCTGTTTGCGGTCTTCCGGATACCAGACCATCTCGTAGATGAAGTCACCGAGATGCAGAACGAAGCCGAGGCGGTCGCTCTCCGGCGCGCGCTGGTCCTCGAAGATCATCCGCCGATAGGCGTTCTGCGCGCCCGTGTTCGCGTCCTGGCAGCTGACGAACGCGAAGCGCACGGGACGCGCGTCGTCGTCGTCGGGCGCCGTGATCGTGCGGCCGACGCGGCTGCCGTTGCCGCGCTCATCGGTGAATCGGTACCAGTAGACCCGGGCCGGCTTGAGTCCCGCGGCGAGGACGCGGCACGTCCAGTCGGAGGCCGCCGTGAGATTGGCGTGCGCGGTCGCGACGACGCGCGTGAAATGCTCGTCCTCGGCGATCTCCACGGTGAGGCGCTTCGACGTGTCGCCGTTCACCGGCGGGCGCCGCGTCCACAACAGCACGCTGTCGGGGTGCGGGTCACCCGAGGCCACGCCTTCCGGATAGAGGTCGCGCCGCTCGCTCCATTTCCGTGCGGAGGCCTTGGCTTCGCCGACCCGGAACGCGAGGGCGGCTCCGAAAAGGGAGGCGGTCTTGAGAAACTCCCTGCGCTTCATGGACCGATCGTGCGGAGTCGCTGGGTCCCGAGCCATCGCATCGAGACGGACGCGTCACCTCGTGGGCCCGCCGCATCGCATCGGGGCCCGGAAGAGACAAGCGCACGGGTCGGGTCGGGAAGGCAGTGGCGTCCCCAGCCATCGCGAATTCGAACCGGGTTCTCGATTGGGCCCGAGTGATGGACGCCCTACGGCACGGGGTCGGAGCCTACCCGCGTGGGCCATTCTGCGCTTGACGTACTACTCAGCGAGCAGGTGCCCACAGTTTCCTGAGCGCCGCGGCGACGCGATCCGGTTCAGCTTGATGCGACGTGTTCAGGTGGTGCAAGCCCTCGTATCGCTCGGCCGTAAAATCCTCGAACAAGCCGGCAAGCCGGTCCTTCATGGTCGTCCAGCGCGGGTGACTACGCGTGCCGTACGAGTAGTAGACGGGAGCGTGGAGGGCACGGTATGCGGCAGGATCGACGTGATGCGACTCCGCGGCGGCGACGAATGCACGGATACCGGCCGACCGCTTGCTCATCCAGACCGGCGGCGGACCGTCGGGCGGTGGCGGAAGCGGTTCGTCAGGCGCGAGCTGCAGGCGCAGAAACGCGCGCGTGGCTTCCGGCTCCCGCAGCGATGCGGCCTGCTTGATGTCGAGCCAGTACTCGCCGTCGCCCTCTCCCAAGAAGTCGACGGCGGGCTCGTCGAGGGCGAGGCTCAACAACCGGTCCGGGTAGGCGTCGGCGAACGCGAGCGCAATTGCGCCGCCACCCGAATGCCCGTAGAGGTGGAAGCGGTCAAGTCCCGCGGCATCAGCGGCGCGGGCGACACCGTCGACCTCCATCCGAATCGAATAATGCGGCGCCGGCGTTTCGGCCGCGTAGACCTCGAGCTCCTTCGCCACCGCGCGGACATCTTCTCCGAGCGTGCGAAGCAAGAGCGCGTAACGAATCGCCGCGGGCGCGATGATACCCGGCAGGAGGAAGACGTCGATCATAGTGGTGAACCTACGGACCGAGCAGGCGTGAAGCAAGTCAGCGAAGGGCGCATGCGCGCGCGTCGATTTCCGACCGCGGCGCTCCCCGACGCGCGACGCCATATCGGTGGCATTCGCATCGGGCCGGTTCGTTGCGTCGCTTAATCTGGCGTCCCCGACGGGTGCGGTTGCGAACCGGCGACGGGAGTAAACCCTTGGGGGAAGAGTTCGGGACGATCGAGGGACAGGGTCACTACCTGGCCCGTCAGCGCTGCGCTTTCGCCGTCCGAGGTGCAGAGGCCGGTCGCGCTGCTTTCTTCGCGCGGAGCGCGCGCTGCTTCTGTG
>DATLUU010000733.1:0-2023 GCA_035577885.1 Verrucomicrobiia bacterium | reverse complement strand
GGCGGTTCGCGATGCGGGTCACGAACATCGGCGTGATGGGGAACGCGTTCTTCAACAAGGGGCTGTCGTTCGACCCCTCGTTCGAGTTCCCGAAAGGCAGCGGGCACGAGTGCCTGGAGCACGCCGAGCTGTGGGTGGGCGCGACGCGCGACGACGGCACGATCGGGGTCTCGGGCGGTCCCGCGTTCGAGTGGCGGCCGACGCTCGATGCCAACGACCTCGTGGTGCGCCGCTACGCCGGCGACCGTGGCACCCGGCCCAACGTCGACGACGACGGCGACGGGAAGATCGACGAGGAGCTGCTGGACGGGAAGGACAACGACGGCGACGGCGAGATCGACGAGGACGTGCAGTTCCCCGCCCAGGAGACGTGCGCGTCCACGTATACCGACGACACCAAGGAAGCGACCGAGTTCGGCTACGAGAACGGCGAGCCGCACGTGCCGCTCGGGCTTTCGGTGACGCAGGAGGCGCATGCGTGGTCTGCGCCGGGGTTCGACCGCATCGCCGCGTTCGACTTCACGATCACGAACCACACCCAGCGCACGCTGCACGACATACGGATCGGCATCTACGCCAACCTCGACTCGCGCGAGGCCTCCGGCGGCGGCGGCCACATCGACGATGCGGTGACCTGGATGCGCGACTCGCTCTCGATCCCCGAGGGCACCTCGATCCTCCAGAGGCAGTGGGTCAAGCCGTGCCTCACCACGCTCCAGGGCCAGTGGCCCGCCGTCCACGACGCGGATCCTCGTCTGCTCACGCCATGGACCGCGATCATCGGCCTTTCGCACACGACCGACCCGCTCGGCTACATCGTGAACTTCGCGTTCGACGGCGCGCGCGAGGCATTCGCGGCGGCGCGTGCGCCACGCCGCGACACCGCATTCACCTATTCGGTGTACTCGCAGGGCCTGCCGCCCCGGCAGGGCGGCCCGCCGAACCTGGACGTCGATCGCTACGCGGCGCTCCGCGGCGAGCTCACGCAGGCGACGACCGAGCGGCCGGGGGACTACGCGGTGCTGCTCTCGTGCGGGCCGTTTCGCGTGCTCGGGCCCGGCCAGTCGATCGCGTTCGAGATGGCGTTCATCGCCGGCGAGAACGCCGACAGCCTCGTCGCCAGCGCCACGTCGGCCCGGCTCGCGTGGCGCGGCACCGGGCAGAACCTCCAGCCCGACCAGCGCAGCGACCAGTTCGACGTCGGCGATACCGGGATCAACGGTCACGAGATCTGCTACGAGCCACCGGCCGGTATCGAGTTCCACTACGACCCGAACTGCCCGCCGAAGTTCTTCTTCAGCAACGACTACAAGCCGCCGCCGGACCCGGCGCTATGGCTGCACGAAACCGACGCCGTCTACTCGGCCGGGCACTGCGTGTGGAGCGATCTCGACTGTGACGCCTGCACCGGCTCGACCGGCGCCGAGTCGCGGCTGCACTGGTTCCTGTCCGCCCCCGCGCCGCCGCAGCCGACGGTCCGCTCCACGCCGGGCGACCGCGAGGTCACCGTGGAGTGGGACAACCTGCCCGAGCTGCTCGCGGATGCCAACGTCGTGCCCGGCGCGCCGTGGAAGTTCTGGGGCTATCGCATCTACCGGCTGGACCAGTGGAAGCGGGAGTCCCTGCTGCCCCCGACGTCGACCTGGCAGCAGATCGTGAGCTTCGCCGTGGACACGACGCTGGGTGCGCGCCCGATCAGCGACATACTCGTGGACTCGGTGGCGTACGACTCGATCGCCTACGAGCGCCGGCACTACCCGGTGGGCCGCTACCGGTTCGTGGACACGAAGGTGCTGGATGGCTTCGACTATCACTACGTGGTGAGCACGGTGGTGCAGCGCAACGTCACGGTCACCGGCACGACCCGATTGGAGTTGCTGGAGAGCCCGTTCCGCCCCGAGTTCGCCGACGTGGTGCGGCCGCGGGTCGAGGCGGGCGGCGGCACGATGCGCAGCGACGGCAAGGTGTGGGTGGTGCCGAACCCGTTCAAGGCGAACGCGCCGTGGGAGCGACAACCGGTGCC
>DATLUU010000732.1:0-6550 GCA_035577885.1 Verrucomicrobiia bacterium | reverse complement strand
CGACCGGCACCTGGTGGCCCGCCACCCATACCGTATGCCTGGGCGGAATGCCGCCACCGCGCACGGTGACCGTGCCGCCGCTCACCCGGATGTTGTGTTCCGAGAGCGTGCTTTCACCGTAGGCGGCGAGCAGCTCCGGCTCCGCGTGCGGGACAGCCGCGGATGGCAGCCCCGGGTCTGTTGCCCCCTGCGCTTCGGGGCTGGACGTGCCGCCGGCCGGCTCAGCGGCGGACGCCGCCGTGGGAGTCGGGTCGGTGGCGGAAGCCGTCGTAGCCGTCACCCCAGGCGCCGGCGTCGCTGCGGCGCTCCCGCCCTTCGCCGCCGCATCTTCGGCTGCGCGGGATCCATCATGAACCATCCACAGGGATAGCGGCTTCGTGTCGTCGAATTTGCCATCCTTCCCATAGGCGCGGACCAGGTACTGCAGCTCCTCCCCCGCGGACGAGAGCTGCCGCGCGCTCGGCTGCCACTCGGCGGAGCCGTTCGGATCGATCGCGACGGCGGCAAGCGGCGTGCTCTGCGGGGAACGCCCCGCCTCGAATATCCGCACCTCCGCGCGCGCGATGAAGGCCCCGTAGTTGGTGTACATCTGAAAGCGCACCGGCGCCGCAATCAGCCCCGCGTCCGGGGTCTGCTGGAACACGACGACGCTCGGAGCGACCGCAACACTCAGCCGGCGCTGCGCCTTGAGATTGTCGAACTGGAACTTGATGTCCGCCTTGTCCAGGGCGACGTCCGTGCAGCGCTGCACGTCTGCGGAGCTCCTGCCGGGGTCGTCGATGGGCACACCGTCCACGGTGATGTGCATCGTGTTGATCCCGAACGGGCTCTGCGGTGTGAGCTCGTGTGTCAGGCGCGTGATGTTCACGCCCTCGTAGTCATCGAGTACGGCGGGCTCGTCGTAGACGACCTGCACCACGACGTACGAGGTCTCTCCTTGGGTGAAGCCTGCATTGACCACGTCGCTCGACTGCACGAAGCCCCGACCCTCGTGCTCGGCCTGCGAGTCGCGCAGATGCATCTGGTCAGTGACGATCTCCATCGCCCGACGCGCCCGCGCGGCGGAGAGTCCGACATCATCGCCGTACACTGCGGCGGTGCGGCGATCAAGCCGCTCATTGCCCGTATACCCGACGAAGCGCAGCCGCACGTGGGACTTGTCGTGCAGATCCGCCATGGCGCGCCGCAGGCTCTCGGTGTAGCCGGCCGGAATGATCGCGCGTCCGTTCGTAAGCTGCAGAGGCGCGATGCTGCCCCACGGTGGGTCATAAACCTTCGTGACCACTTCGGCGCCCGGATTCGGGCAGATCTGCGGCTCGTCGGGCAGCTCCTGCAGAGGGTCGTCGTACCAGAACTGCACCTCGATGCGGCGGTTCTGGGCGCGTCCCTGAGCGGAGTCGTTCGCGGCGAGCGGCGCCACGGCACCCCGGCCGTCGCTCGCGACCGCGGTGCCCGGCAGCTTGAGCGCTTCCTGCACGGCGAGCGCCACGCGGTGTGCCCGCGCCTTCGAGAGCGAGACGAGATCGCCGTAAATGCGCTCATCGCGCCCCGTCAGCGCCACCTCGTCCGTGTAGCCGATGAACTTGACCACCACGTTCGACTTGTCCCGCAGGTTGTTCAGTGCCTTCTTGATCTGCTCGACGAACTCCGGCGAGACCTGCACGTTCTCCTCATCGTAGTGCAGTGGCAGAACAACATTGCTCACGCGTGCCCGCCGCGCCGCGCCCTCTTTGAAGCGCAGTTTGCAGAGCGTCTGCATCCGGCAGATCTTGACCTGCTTGATCTGCTGTCGCACGAGCACTTCCTCGTCCGCTTCGCGCGCTTTCGGCTGGTCGTACCAGACTTCCACCTCCACGCGACGATTCAGTGTCCGGCCCTCAGCGGTGTCGTTCGAGGCAATGGGGTGCGTGTCGCCGGCCCACTCGTACGCGACTCCCTCCGGCTTCAGCTGCAGTGCCCGCTTGAGGAATTCCGCCACCTCGCCCGCGCGCTCGCGCGACAGTCCGGCGTTGTCCCCGAAGGTTCTGGCGAGCACCGGGGACAGCCGCTGATTGTCGGCATGGCCGACCAGATGCAGGCGCACGTTGCGGCGATCGCGCAAGCCCTCGAGAGCTTTGCGCAGCGTCTCCACGTAATTGTCGGGAATCTTCGCCACTCCGGATTGGAAGTGAATGGGCGGAATGACGTTCTTGAGCTTCACGGTCTCGAAGCTCTCGGTCAGCACCTGCTGCTGCTCGAGCCTGTCGCCCGCCTCGGTCCTGATCTGCTCGGGGTCCCGCGCCCACGGCGCGAACGGCTGCTCCATCGGCAATTGACGCTCGACCACGCTGCCGAGCGGCGACTCGGCGACGCTCTGCGCCTGTGCACTCGCTGCGACGAGCGTCAGACAGGTGAGGAGCCAGGAGCTACGCTTGCGCATGCCGCTCACTTGGCACCTCGCAGCCGCTCGACGGGTTCCTTGGGTGGGCTGCCGCGCAGCCAGAAGACCTCGCGCTCGATCGTGAGCTCGTAGCAGCAGTTCATCGCCCGCCAGGCGTCCCTGATCGACTTAGCGACCGCTTCGAGGCGCCGGTCGACGAGTTGCTTGTCCTCGACGTCGGCGAGATAGGACAGATGCAGGACCGATCGTGACTTGCGCAGCTCCGCGAGCAGCAGGTCCACTCTCGGGCGCCATTGCGGGCGCATGTCGGCGGTTCCCGGCTCGAACACCGCATCCGAGAGATCCAGACTGACGACGCGATGGATCGAGGCGCCGAACTCGAAGCGCAGAGCCTTGCCGCGCGTAGCGCGTTCCACCAGCACCTGCGGCGTCGTCAGTCGATAGCCGCTCGGCAGCGTCCGGTCATCGAGCTTGAGGGCGAAGTTGCTGCCCCGGCCCTCGAGCGGTGTGATCGCGCACGTGATGTGGAATCGCCCGAACTCGTCCGTGATGGCGGCCAGACCCCTGGTGGTCACGAGCCGCACCCCGGGCAGACCCTTCTCTCCGGGATCCTGGTGACCCTCACCGTTGGCGTCGTCGAAGACCTTGCCGATCACGTCCGTGCAATCGAAGGTCGGATCCGGCACCACGCGGACCTTGGCGGTGGCCTCAGCTGACACCGCACCGCCGAGGACCGCGGCGGGAGCCTGGGCGCGGTTCATGAGTGTGCGCGTGACCGCGGCGGGTGCTTTGGCGCGGTTCACCGCAGCGCCGGTGACCTCGGCGAAAGCCTGGGCGTGGTTCACGAACTCGCCTTCGCCCACCCCCGCGCCCACGGCCAGCAGCAGCAAGACGGTGTGATGCGCACCGCCCGCGAAACTGAGATTGGTCCAGGTGAGCTGGAACCCGGACACGGTGGGTTCCGCCGGCACGTCGTCGAGGCGCGCCGAGCCTTTGACGTACCGGAACCCCGCCGGGAAGGCATCCACGAGCGCTACGCCCTGGACAACCCCGGTGAGCACGTTGGTGATGGTGATGGTGTAAGGCACGAGCTGGCCGCGCGTCACATCGAGCAGCGGAGTTGTCTTGGCGACGGTGAGTGCCCCGGGCGGAGTGTCCAACTGGATCGAGACGCTCCCCGAGGCGCGCTGCGGCGGGTTGCCCCAAGTGACGACGCCGGTGTTGGTGACCGTCGTGCCCGTGGCGAGCGCGCGGCCGAGGGTCGCACGGAAGCGCAGGTCGATCGTCCCTCCGGGCGCGAGCGGTCCGTAGGTTGCCGAGTAGTTCGCGGTGATGACGTTGCCAGTGACCGTCACGCCCGTCACCGAGCCGTTCATGGTCGCCGTGCCGGCCACGTACGTGAGCGCCCCCGGCCCCGCCGCGTTCAGGTCGTCCGTGATCACCACCGGGTTCGCCGGGTTCGCCGAGGCGTTGGTCACGTGCACGAGGTAGTCGAGCGTTGCGCCGGGCGCCGCCATACCGCCGCCCACCACCGTCACCTGCTTGATGATCGTGACCCCGACGGTCGTCACCGTCACTGTGTGCGCGTCCTGGCAGTCGAGCACCCCGGGGGTGCCGTTGGTCAGCGTGCAGGTGGAGGTCTGGCGGCCGGTGTCGCTG
The DNA here is from genome assembly GCA_035577885.1 of Verrucomicrobiia bacterium. Taxonomy (GTDB): domain Bacteria; phylum Eisenbacteria; class RBG-16-71-46; order RBG-16-71-46; family RBG-16-71-46; genus JAIOPA01. The sequence goes on along the minus strand of DATLUU010000732.1, from coordinate 2,511 downwards.
CTCGGCCCGCTGTACCACTGCGTTGCACCGGCCACGTTGGTGAGTGTGGCGCCCTTCTGCGTGTTCGCATCGAGCTGCGTCTGGTAGGTGACAATGAGGCGCTGCGTCGGACTGATGACCGCGGCGGCGCTCAGCATGTTGAGCGTCAGCGTGCAGGTGGGCGCCCCGGCATAGCTCACCGTGTAGTCCGTGCCGGCCGCGAGTGGTCCCTTGCCCGGCACTGGTGTCACGCCATCGGCCTGCAACACGCGCGCGGAGAGGATCTGCGGCGTGGCTGTGCACATGCCGCCCGTCGCACCCGTCGGCAGCTTGTCCAGGATCGTCGCGTTCCAGGCGTCGGTCGTCCCGGTGTTCTGCACATTGAGGGTGAACCCACCCAACTGCCCGAGGTACATGGTCGTCGGGCCGCCCTTGGTCAACGTGACAGCGGAGATCGGCACCGTGACCGTGTGTGCGTCCTGGCAGTCGAGCACTCCCGGGGTGCCGTTGGTCAGCGTGCAGGTGTAGGTTTGGCGGCCGGTGTTGCTGCTCGGCCCGTTGTACCACTGCGTCGCACCGGCCACGTTGGTGAGCGTGGCGCCCTTCTGCGTGTTCGCATCGAGCTGCGTCTGGTAAGTGACGATGAGGCGCTGCGACGGACCGATCACCGCCGCGGCGCTCAGCATGTTGAGCGTCAGCGTGCAGGTGGGCGCCCCGGCATAGCTCACCGTGTAGTCCGTGCCGGCCGCGAGGGGTCCCTTGCCCGGCACTGGTGTCACGCCATCGGCCTGGAACACCTGCGCGGAGAGGATCTGCGGCGTGGCTGTGCACATGCCGCCGGTCGCACCCGTCGGCAGCTTGTCCAGGATCGTCGCGTTCCAGGCGTCAGTCATCCCGGTGTTCTGCACGTTGAGGGTGAACCGACCCAACTGCCCGAGGTTCATGGTCGTCGGGCCGCCCTTGGTGAGGGTGAGAGCGGGCGGTGTCGGGGCGACCACCTGGATCGAGATGCTTCCCGAGGCGCTTTGCGGCGGGTTGTTCCAGGTGACGACGCCGGTGTTGGTGACGATCGTGCCCGTGGCAAGCGTGCTGCCGAGCGTGGCGCGGAAGCGCAGGTCGATCGTCCCTGCGGGCGCGAGCGGTCCGTAGGTCGCTGAGTAGTTCGCGGTGATGACGTTGCCGGCGACGCTGACACCGTTGGGCGCGCCGTTCATGGTCGCCGTGCCGTTCACGTAGGTGAGCGCCCCGGGTCCCGCCGCGTTCAGGTTGTCGGTGATCACCACCGGGTTCACCGGCTTCGCCGAAGTGTTGGTCACGTGCACCAGGTAGTCGAGCGTTGCACCCGGCACTGGCGGGCCGCCTCCCACCACCGTCACCTGCTTGGTGATGGTCACCGCAGAGATCGCCACGGTGACCGTGTGCGCGTCCTGACAGTCCGCCAGCCCGGGCGTACCGTTGGTCAGCGTGCAGGTGTAGGTCTGGCGGCCGGCGGTGCTGCTCGAGCCGTCGTACCACTGCGTCGCGCCGGCCACGTTAGTGAGCGTGGCGCCGTCGTGCGTGTTCGCATCGAGCTGCGTCTGGTAGGTGACGATGAGGCGCTGCGTCGGACCGATCACCGCCGCGGCGCTCAGCATGTTGAGCGTCAGCGTGCACGCGGGCGTCCCGGCATAGCTGACCGCGTAGTCCGTGCCGGCCGCGAGTGGTCCCTTGCCCGGTACCGGCGTCACGCCATCGGCCTGGAATACCTGCGCGGAGAGGATCTGCGGGGCCGCCGTGCACATGCCGCCGGACACACCCGTCGGCAGCTTGTCCACGATCGTGACGTTCCAGGCGTCGATATTGCCGGTGTTCTGCAGGTTGAGGGCGAACTGCCCCAGTTGCCCGAGGTTCATCGTCGCCGGGCCACTCTTGGTCATCACCGGCTTGGGCGCCGCGATGGTGAGCGGCGGCGAGACCCCCTGCTGTCCTGGCAACGGGTAATGGAAAGTCGAGCCTACGGTCGTTCCTAACGTCCAGCTGGCCGTGTTGGAGAACTGCGTGCCGGTCGAGTTCGGCGGCACGGCGTTGTTGAGCACGACCGTGACTTTCAGCACGATCTGCTGCCCGGCCGGGATCGCGGGGAAGCCGCTGAAGGTGAGCAGCCCCCCCGCGTTCATGACGGTGAAAGGCACCGCAGCGCCGCCCTTCCAGGCGGCGGTGCTGCTCACGTAGCTGAGCGACACCCCGGTCGCATTGAGGTTGTCAGTGACCGTAACCTGGTCGACTTCGACGTTCGACCCGTTGGGATCGATCACACGACCGGTCAGCGAATTGACCAGTTGCGGGAAGGTGAGCGTGTAGGTAAAGGGCACCCCGATGGAGACGAAGGGCGGCCCCGGCGGATTCTGTTTGTCGATCTTATCGACCGGTGCGAACAGGCTCGCGCACTTCAAGATGTGCGAGCGGGTCACCGAGCCGTTGACGAACCACACGAAGTCGCCGTGCTCGTGGCTGTCGCACGACATGTTGCCGATGAAGTCGACGTTGTCGAAA